>SKFX01000215.1 GCA_007117775.1 Ilumatobacteraceae bacterium | reverse complement strand
TGCGCTCATCGACCGATACCGACCGCGAGGTCGCCCGGTTGGTGTTGACCGCATCGGGTGGGCCGTTCCGGGGCCGCAGTGCCGCGGAGCTGGCCGAGGTGACCGTCGATGAGGCGCTGGCCCATCCGACCTGGTCGATGGGTCCCAAGATCACCGTCGACTCGTCCACGCTCATGAACAAAGGCCTCGAGGTCATCGAGGCCCATGAGTTGTTCGGTGTCGACTACGACCGCATCGAGGTGGTGGTGCATCCGCAGTCGATCGTGCACTCGATGGTGGAGTTCGTCGATGGCTCGACCATCGCGCAATTGAGCGATCCCGATATGCGGCTGCCGATCGGGTACGCACTGGCGTGGCCCGAGCGCCTGGCGCGCCCCTTCGGCCGACTCGACTGGGACCGGGTGTCACGCCTCGACTTCGAACTGCCCGATCGGGCGACATTCGGCGCCCTGGACCTCGCCTATCAGGCCGGTCGGGCCGGCGGATCGGCCCCAGCATGGCTGAGCGCAGCAAATGAGGTCGCCGTCGAGGGATTCCTGGACGGGAAAATTCGCTGGAATCAGATACCTGACGTGTGCGCCGGGGTCCTGGAGCGCCATGATGGAGCCATGGTGACGACCATCGATGACGTGATCGAGGCGGATCGCCTCGCCCGTGAGCATGCCGCCGGGATCGTGGAATCGTTGGCGGTGCGATGAGGACCGCTTATGACAAGCTCGGGGCCGAGGCACTCGCCGGTGGGGCCGTCGATGATCCCGCCGTTGACGAGGTCGCCGGCGGCTGGCGCGGCACGCTCGGTCTCATCGGTCTGATCGCGCTGTTGATCTGGTTGGCGACGGTCAACATCTGGTGGTTCGTGTTCGTGATCGGGTTGTTGATCTCGGTGATCCTGCACGAACTCGGCCATTTCCTCACGGCGCGTTGGACCGGGATGAAAGCGACGCAGTTCTTCATCGGGTTCGGGCCGCGGCTGTGGAGTATGCGTCGCGGCGAGACCGAATACGGGGTGCGCGTCCTGCCGCTCGGGGCGTTCGTGCGCATCGTCGGCATGAGCAATCTCGACGAGGTCGAACCCGGTGACGAGTCCCGGACCTACCGCTCGAAGAGCTATCCGCGCCGGATACTGGTGATCACGGCGGGATCGCTGATGCATGTGCTGATCGCGATCTCACTGCTCTTCGTCGTCTACACCCTCGCCGGTGAGAACCAACTGCGCGACGGCGCCCAGGTGTCGTTCGTGGAGCCGAGCGGCCCCGCTGCGGCGGCGGGGATCCGCACCGGCGATGTGGTGCTCGGCGTCGGCGGGGTCGCGGTGGCTGATCCGGCCGAACTCGGCGAGGCGATCCGCGCCAACCGTCCCGGCGAGGTGGTCGAGTTGGACGTGGTGCGAGATGGCGCCGCGGTGTCGATTCCGGTCGGTCTCGGCGCCAATACCGATGAGTCCTCGGCATTGTTCGGCCAACCGTATATCGGTGTGGCATCGGGCTCGGTCGTCGAACAGGTCGAGTTGTCGGTGCCCGCGGCCGCGGTGCGCAGTGTCACCAGCCTCGGCCCGGTGGTCTGGGAGTCGACCAAGGGGATCGTGCGGGTCATCAATCCGGTCAATGTCTTCACCCATCTGACCGGCCAGAACGACGACCTGATGACCCGGCCGACCACGCTGGTGGGCGTCACCGCCATCAGCGATGATGTCGGCGAGTCCCAGGGATTCTTGGGGGTGCTGTATCTCTTGGCGGTGCTCAACATCTTCGTCGGTGTGTTCAACATGTTCCCGCTGTTGCCACTCGACGGCGGCCATGCCGCGGTCGCGACCTATGAACGGCTCCGCGAACGCAATGGCCAGCGTTATTACGCTGATATGGCCAAGCTGATGCCACTGACCATGGGAGTCATCGCCGTGTTGCTGTTTTTGTTCATGACCGGGTTGTACCTGGACATCACCGATCCGTTGGGCGGCTGAACATGGACGTGACCAGTCGCGGTGTCATCCGACGCGAGACCCGACGCATCGAGGTCGGTTCGGTCCCGGTCGGCGGTGGTGCACCGGTGACGGTGCAGTCGATGACGATCACCAAGACCGCCGATGTCGAGGGCACCCTGCAGCAGATCTATGCGCTCGCAGCGGCCGGCTGTGACATCGTGCGCTGCACCTGCAATGAGCTCGAGGCCGCCGAGGGTCTCGCCCAGATCGTGCCGCGTTCACCGATCCCGGTCATCGCCGATATCCACCACCAGTACAAGATGGCGCTCGCCGCCCTCGAGGCCGGGGTGCAGGGTCTGCGGTTGAATCCGGGCAATATCCGCCGACCCGAGCACATCAAGGCCGTGGCCGCCGAGGCCCGCGACCGGTCGGTGCCGATCCGCATCGGGGTGAACGCCGGCTCACTCGATCCCGACCTCTATGAACGCCACGGCGGCGCGACGCCCGAGGCCATGGTCGAGTCCGCCATGCGCGAGCTGGCCTATTTCGATGAGGTCGGCTTCGATCTGGTCAAGATCTCGGTGAAGGCCTCGAGCGTCCCGCTCATGGTCGAGGCCTACCGTCAGCTCGCGGACGCCACCGATCATCCGCTGCATCTCGGCGTCACCGAGGCCGGCCCACCACCGGCCGGCCTCATCAAGGCCACGGCTGGGATCGCGACCCTGCTCTTGGAGGGCATCGGCGACACGATCCGCTATTCGTTGACCGCGGACCCCGTCGAGGAGGCCCGCGCCGGGCGCCAGTTGCTCGAGGCGCTCGGGCTGCGGGAACGCAAGAACGTCGACCTGATCGCCTGCCCGTCGTGCGGGCGCGCCGAGATCGACGTCATCGACGTCGCCAAGCGGGCCATGGAGGCCTTCGGCGATCGCAAACTGCCACTGCAGATCGCGGTGATGGGCTGTGTGGTCAACGG
>SKFX01000003.1 GCA_007117775.1 Ilumatobacteraceae bacterium | reverse complement strand
GTGCTCGAATCGCTCGATCAGCGCAGTCTGGTGTCGAGGTTGCTGCCCGAATGGGAACCGGTCCGGTCGCGACCGCAGCGCAACGCCTATCACCGGTTCACCGTCGACCGGCATCTGTGGGAGGCCGCTGCGAACGCTGCCGAACTCGTCGACCGCGTCAGCCGCCCGGATCTGCTGGTGCTCGGCGCATTGTTCCATGACCTCGGCAAGGGGTATCCGGGCGATCACACCGAGGTCGGTATGGAACTCGTCCGAGAGATCGCACCGCGCCTCGGGATCGATGGCCGCGACACCGAGGTGCTCGTCGGCCTCGTGGAGCACCATCTGCTGTTGCCCGATGTCGCCATGCGGCGCGATCTCACCGATGATGCCACCGTGACCCAGGTTGCAGCGGCAGTCGGCACTGTCGAATTCCTCGATCTGTTGCATGCGCTCACCGAAGCCGACTCCCTCGCAACGGGTCCCGCCGCGTGGAATCGCTGGAAAGAGGAACTCGTCGCCGATCTCGTGGCGCGCGTCCGCCATGTGCTCGGTGGTGGCGACCCGAGCGATGTCACTCTGCGACTGTTCCCCGATGCCGCCACGTTGGCCAAGATGGCCACCGGCGTCGCCGATGTCGAGGTGGTCGGTGACCGCGTCACCATCGTGAATGCCGATGTGCCGGGCACCTTCTCGCGTGTCGCCGGGGTCTTGGCGCTGCATCGCCTCAATGTGCTCAATGCCCAGGCGTACTCTGAGGAGTCGTCGTCTGCTGGGGGAGCGGTGGCGGCATCGCAGTTCCATGTCGTATTCCCCGAATTCGACTGTGACCTCGACTCGCTGATCGCTGATCTGCTGCGTGCCGTCAACGGTGAGTTGGCGCTCGAGGCGCGCCTCGCAGAACGGGTTCGCACGGTGCGGCCGCGCCGCGCCACCCAGGCCGCCCCGCCGTCGCCGCCGTCGCTGAGGTTCCACGATCAGGCCTCGAGTACCGCCACGGTGATCGAGGTGACCGCCCCGAACCGGATCGGGGTGCTGTATCGGATCACCAAGGCGCTTGCGGAACTCGGCCTCGATATCCGTCATGCGACCGTCCAGTCGCTCGGTATGCAGGTCATCGACACCTTCTATGTCCGCACCGGCGGCGGCGGTCTCGTCACCGATGCCTTCCACCGCGCCGAGATCGAGCGCGCCGTCCTGCATGCACTCGCCTGAGCCGATCGGCGTGCGCCGGATCCGGATCACCGTCGTCGATGCGGCGCGCTAGCGTCTCAGTCGTGGCGAGCTCTGAGATCGACCCGCGGGATCTTGCCCGCTGGAGCGACACCCTCGCTGCGATCGCCCGCACCGGTCTCGGCTTCAGCGACAGTCTCTTCGAACGCGAGCGCTATGAAGAGATCCTGCATGTCGCGGCCGATATCAAAGCGGTGGCCACCGAGCTGAACGAACAGGTCGAGGTCCGGCGCGAGGCCGATCACTTCGTGCAGGAATGGTTGGACAATGTCGGCGAAGGGGTGCCCGGATATGTGACCCCGAAGGTGGCGATCGGTGCCGTGGTCGGCAATGACGCCGGTGAGGTGCTGTTGGTGCAGCGCGCCGATTCGGGGGTGTGGTTGTATCCGACCGGCTGGGCCGATGTCGGCTACTCACCCGCTGAGGTCGCGGTCAAGGAGGTGGCCGAGGAGACCGGGGTGGAATGCGAACCCCAACGCCTGCTCGCGGTCATCGACGGCCAGCGCATGGGGTTCTCGCGCTTCGCGATGTACATGTTGTTGTTCCACTGTCGCGCCACCGGCGGTGAACTGAGCGGTCATCCACTCGAGGTCTCCGATGTCGGTTGGTTCAGTGAACAGGCGCTGCCCGAGGCCACCGTCGGTGCCCAGTGGTGGGGCCCGATGGCGTTTGCTGCGATCCGCGGCGATGAGATCCAGACCAGCTTCGATCCGGTCCGGTCCCCGGTCTGGCGCGCTGAATGAATTCGACCGGTGTGATCAGCTGGCTCTGATCAGGGTTGTGGCGCCGGTGCGGGTTCAGATCTCGTCGTCGTGGTCGCGCAAGAACTGCTCGACCTCGTCGACGAGCGCATCGGGATCGACCTCGAGGTCCTCGAGCGGTGTCTCGGACTCATCGTCGGTCTCATCGAGCGCACTCTCGAGACGCTCGATATAGCTGCGCAGATCGTCGTCGTCACCGATCAGCCGGCTGACCTGGTCGTCGTACTCGACCGAATCGCTGACCAGTGCAGTGCGCGGGATCGGAGTGCCGAGCATCGTGCAGGTCCGTTCCAGCAGCGCGACCGCGGCGCGCGGGGACGGGATCTGGGATGCATAGCCGGGCACCGCCGCCCACACCGACGCCGAGGGGATATCGGCTTCACCGAAGGCCCACTGCAAGATCCCGATGATCCCGGTCGGGCCCTCATAGCGGGTGGGTTCGAGATCGAAGCGCTCGATGAGATCGTCATCTCCGGCGGTCCCGATCAGTGGTGTCGGCCGGGTATGGGGCACATCGGCGAGCAGTGCGCCGAGCGTGATCGCCAACGGCGCGTTCAGCGCGGTGGCCACATCGACGAGTTGTCGGCTGAAGAGCCGCCATTGCAGTGCCGGTTCGGGACCGAGCACCAACACGACGTCACTGCCGGGCAATGAGACCGACCAGATGCCGACCGTCGGCCATACGATCTGACGGCGCCGGTCGGCGTCGAGGCGGATATGTGGTCGAGTGGTGGCGAAATCGGTGAAGGGTTCGGGATCGATCTCGGCGATCGCGGTTGCGCCGGTGGATTCGATGAGCGAGCGAACCGCCGTCGATGCAGCATCCCCGGCATCGTTCCATCCGGTGAACGCCACCACGAACACCGGTTCATTCAACGCTCTGCGCACCGAATCCGGAACCGCTCCGGGTGCTGGCGCAGGCGCGCTCGGGTGG
>SKFX01000104.1 GCA_007117775.1 Ilumatobacteraceae bacterium | reverse complement strand
TGCCTGATCAGCCTGAGCGCCACCGGGCACCGAGTGCACCGCGGCATCAGGGACCTCGTCATCAGCGTCGGTGGTGCCCGCCACAGGGTCTGCGTCCGCAGCGGATTCGGATCCAGACTCCACCTCGGCCAGCGCCACCGTCGCATCCGGCGCCGTCGCGTCCGACGCCACGGACTGCACCACCGCAGCATCGGAGTGGAAACGTCGGCGCGAGCCGCTGTCGCTCGGTGCCGGCGAGATGTCGAAACTCAACTGATCTGGTGCCTCGATCTCACCCGAGGCATCGATCTCACCGGAGTCGATGCGGTCCTTGATGACGCGCAACGGCAGGAAGTTCTCTCGCTGCTCGCGAAGGATGACGCGCAGTAGTTCGACATCGGCCTCATAGAACTTGCGGTACCCCGCTGGGGTGCGCTCGGGGTCGATGAGACCTTGGCTCTCGAGGAAGCGGATCTTGGAGATCGTCACATCGGGGAACTCCTCCAAGAGGAGCCCGAGCACCTCCCCGATGGACAGATAGGAGCGCTCTGCACCCTCAGACATCGTCACGCTCGAAGAAGACCAGTCGGAACTTTCCGATCTGCACCTCGTCACCGTGATGCAACGCACTGCGATCGACCCGCTCTTGATTGACATAGGTGCCGTTGAGCGAGCCGACGTCTCGAATCACATAGCCGTCAGATTCGCGTTCGATCTCGGCATGACGACGCGAGACGGTGATGTCCTCGAGACTGATCTCGCTCTCAGGGTGCCGGCCCAAGCGAGTCAGGCCGGCTTCGAGTACGAAGCGCGCACCGGCCTGGGCGCCGGCTCGAACGATCAAGACCGCGATCCCGCGCTCGATCTCACCAACCGGGACGATCACATCGTCGCTCGGCCCGGGGGCATCTTGGAGCGGATCGACCGCCACCAGGCTGATGGTGCGATCATCGAGACTGCCGAGGACCGAACCACAACTCGAGCAGAAATTGCTGGAGGTGGGATTGCGATGCCCGCACTGGTTGCAGTAGACCACGTCCACAGCGACTCAACCCTCGATCAGCGCCTGATAACCCGACGCATCGAGCAACGAAACCATGAGTTCGGTCGCATCGGCCCCCTCGAGACGCACCTCGCAGATCCAGCCCTCCCCATAGGGGTCATCGTTCAGCAGCGCCGGATTCTCGACGAGTTGATCATTGACCGCCGAAACCGTACCGGCGAGAGGTGCGTAGATCTCTGAGACCGATTTGGTGCTCTCGACCTCACCGAACATCTCTCCAGAGGTGACATGCGCACCGAGGTCGGGCAATTCGACGAAGACGACATCACCGAGCGCGTCCTGGGCGTAATCGGTGATCCCGACACGCACCACATCAGACGACCGGACCGCCACCCACTCGTGTTCGCTGGTGTACCTCAAATCGCCCGGCACGTTCATGGTGACCACCGTACTCGCTCTACCACCCCGCCGAAGATATCAACTCGCCGAGGCGAGGCCTGCTTTGATCTTGGGCACATATCCGACACCGGTCAGATAACTGAGAATCAACCCTGGTATCCCGAGGAGCCATGCCAATGCGGTGAAGACCGCTGCCGAGGAGATCTCGCTGGCACCGAGCAGGAACGCCGGCACGGCGAACATCAGCAGCATGGTCGCCGTCTTGCCGAGGAAGGTCACATCGAAGCGCTCCATCCCGAACACCAGCGTTGCGATGGCGACCGTTCCACCGACCACCACCTCACGCGCCAACAGCGCAAGACCGAACCACAACGGCATCGAACCATCGATGAGGATGGCGATCACCGCGACGATGAACACCAGACGGTCCACGGTCGGGTCGAACTTGGCACCGAACTCGCTTCGTTGGTCGAGCAGACGGGCCAGGAATCCGTCCACCCAGTCGGTGGAACTCAATGCTCCGAGCATGAGGGCCGCAGCGACTCGGTTCTGTGATACGAACAGCAGGTAGACGAACACCGGCAGCGCAAGGAGTCGCAGCAGAGTGAACAGATTCGGCAGCGTCCAGATCCCCGCATCGCGGGTCGTCGTGGTCTCGCCGGCGGAGCTGGCCATGCCCGAAGGCTATGGCGCACAGCACCGATGATGTGCAAACCTCGCGATGTGCCCACCATCTTCACCAGAATCATCAACGGCGACCTGCCCGGCAATTTCGTCTGGCGCGATACCCGGTGCGTGGCGTTCATGTCGATCAACCCGATGGCAGACGGCCATGTCCTCGTGGTCCCCATCGCCGAGGTGGACCATTGGATCGATGCTGAGACAGGTCTGATCAGCCACTTGTTCACGGTGGCCCAGACGATCGGGCAGGCACAACAGACGGTGTTCGCCTGCGAGCGCATCGGACTGATCGTCGCTGGCTATGAGGTTCCCCACACCCATCTCCACGTCATTCCAACCACCGAGATCGGCGAATTATCGTTCGAGCGAGCGGCTGCACGCGTCGCAGCCGAGTCGCTCAGCCACCATGCCGGGCTGATCCGTGCCGAACTCCTGATTCGCGGCCACGACGAGGCTGCGCCCTGACCGGGGCGAACACCTTGCAGAACAGCCACCTTTGACCGGCGCCACTCATGCTCGGTGCCCCGTGTCATACGGCTCGATGAGATGAGGACCCTCGTTGCGGGCGTTGTTGACATCGGTCGAGACGCGTCTCAACTCGAGCAGGCCGTCACCGGCCGGCCCGAGCACCGACATCAGTGCTCCGCGGTCGTCGATGGAGCCGTCCAGCCAGACATCGAGGCGGTCTGCGTCCAAGATGACCGGCATGCGATGGTGCACGTTGGACAGGTCCGCGTTGGCCTCGCAGGTGATGATCGTCGCCGAGCGGATCGTCGTGGCGGATTGATCACGACCCTGCCAGGTGGTCCACAGTCCGGCAACGAACAGCGGCGCATCGGTGCGACTTCGAATCAGGAATGGGATCTTGGTCGTTGAGCCCGCTGGTGGAGCGGCCCATTCGTAGAACCCGTCCATCGGCACCACACAGCGATATGCGCTGATGAGGTTGCGGAATGACGGTTTGTCGGCGAGGGTCTCGGCACGGGCATTGATCATTCGCGCACCACTGCGCGGATCGTTGGACCAGGCCGGGAGGAGACCCCAACGATACGCCCCCAGTCGGCGCTCCCCCGCATTCACCCCCGCATTCACCCCCGCGTTCACCGCGGTGATCATCGACATGGGCGCGACGTTGTAGCGGGCACCGATATCGACGAGGTCCGGGTCCACCACCGCATCGAGCCACTGCGCGATCGACGCTGGCGAGGAGGTCGCAACGAAGCGTCCGCACATGGTTCAGTGTCCCCGACCAGATGACATCGTGGCGATCAGCATTGTGTTCAACTACTCGGTGGCGGCCACGGACTCGCTGCGCCTCCGAGTTCGTCAGCGCGACCAGGGTCGTCCAACTCGAGGTCGATCGAATCTGACTCGGTGCTCTCCGATATCGTCGCCGCTCCCCCGCCGAGTGCTTCGATTCCGATCTCACCGAGCGCATGTTCAAGCCGGAGCACTCCCGCATCATCGAGGTTCGCGTAGACCAGATGGCCACCCTCGAAGCGCGAGACCTCCTCGATGAGCGCATCGACGTCGATGCGGTTCGCCAGCATGACGATGGTGAACGTTCCCGGCTCGACCACTTCACGGAACCACTCCACCCAAGCATCGGGAATCCCGAGATCGACCACCTTGGCGGCCACCGCCCCTGCCCCCGCACCGAAGCCGAGGCCGGCGATCCAGCCGACCGGCCCACCGATGATGAGCCCCAACAGCCCGGTCCACACCGCACCGGACACCGCGGCACGACCCGGAGACAGATCCACGGTCTCTCTGACCCGCGTCCGTCCGTCGTCACCCTTGGTCACCACGACCGCATCGAGCAGGCCGATCTCAGCATTCGCGTTTAGACGGGTGATCGCCGTCAAGAACTCCTGCGAGCGGTACACATCATCGAACGACACCCCGATGATCGTGTCGGCTCGTGCCTCCTCTGGTCCCTCGGTGCTCACGGGTACAGCATGCCACTGCAATGGCGGGCTCCCGCACCCGATCGCCGCCATGACAGCGCTCCAACGGTATCGGCAGCCCGATGACCCGAACCCAGCCGGGCGATGACAGACCGGGCGATGACAGACCAGCCGATGACAGACCAAGCGGTCCTCCCCGAAGGAAGGACCTGGTCGGGCTGGGGAGATTTGAACTCCCGGCCTCTTGACCCCCAGTCAAGCGCGCTAACCAAGCTGCGCCACAGCCCGTGACGTTGCGAATACTACCGGCGATCCGCGCCAGACGGTCCGTGCACCGATCGCACCGATCCATCGCCCATCTCAGATGAAGATCTCAATGAATCGCCAGCCGAGATAGACCACCAACGCAACGACGAGCAGTTTGAAATGCCACGGAGCACGCTCATCCTGGAGGCGTTCGTCGGCCTTGACCGTGACCGCATCGATATCACTGCCACAGCGCGGACAATGCCCATCGACGTCCATCGCCGTCGGCGTCCAGTATTTCGCACACGGCTCACACCAGGGCATCATCAGCCTCCGCGTCGTCGCACCCGCAACTTCAGCGGCGTGGATCCGAATTCGAATGCCTCGCGCAGTGACCGCTCCAGGTACCGCAGGTAATCACGACGGAGTTCACGATTCACGAACAGGGTGAACGTCGGCGGTTCCGCCGCCCCCTGCACCGCATAGAGCACCCGCGCACCATCGGGGGCGGGCTGACGCTGCTGGGCGGCCGCGAGCACCTCATTGACCGAGCGTGTCGGCACCCGGCGATGGTATTGGCCGATGGCTTCAGCGAGAATCGGGCGGAGGCGATGGACGCCCTTGCCGGTCAATGCCGAAATCCTGAGTACCGGCGGATCACCGAGGAACCCGAGCTTGCGACGAGTCTCAGCGACCACCGCCTCACGCCGCTCGACATCGTCAATGGTCTCCCATTTGTTGAGCAGCACCACAATCGGACAGCCCGCAGCATCGACGCGCTCGGCGAGACGCTGGTCTTGGCCGGTCACCCCTTCGACTGCATCGATCACCAACAGCGCGATATCGGCATCATCGATCGAGCGCAGTGCACGCACCAGGGAGTAGTACTCGGCGGAGTCATCGATCCGGGCCTTGCGACGCATGCCCGCAGTGTCCACGAACACCAGCGGCCCGTCATCGGTCTCAACCACGGTGTCGACCGAGTCCCGGGTGGTCCCGGCGAGATCATGCACCACAGAGCGCTCCGAGCCCACCAGGCGGTTGAACAAGGTGCTCTTACCCACGTTCGGTCGACCGACGATGGCGACACGCGGCGCATCGATCACCTCGCTCGCACCGTCGAGGACCCCATCGTCGTCGATCACGGCACCATCGGGATCGTCCGCTGATTCCTCGTCGGCACCGTCGAGCACGCGCTGGCCGAGGTGCTCGATGACGATATCGAGCAGGTCCCCGGCGCGCCGGCCGTGCAGGGCGCTGACCGGCACCGGATCCCCGAGACCAAGCGACAGAAACTGCCACCGCTCGTCCTCACGTCGATCGTTATCGGCCTTATTGGCGACCAGGACCGTCGAATGCCGACCGCGCCGAAGCCAGTTCGCGATCGCTTCATCCTCATCGAGCACACCGGTGGCCGCATCGACCACGAATAGCACCACATCGGCGGCTGAGACCGCCGATTCAACCTGTTTGGACACCTTGGCGTCGAGTTCGCTGCCACCGGGCATCCATCCCCCGGTGTCGATCACCGTGAAGTGATTCCCCAACCACTCGGCTTCGTGCTCCTTGCGATCGCGGGTGATTCCCGGCCGATCCTCGACGATCGCGACCTGGCCACCGACCACACGGTTGAACAACGTGCTCTTGCCCACGTTCGGCCGACCGACGATCACCACGGTGCCGAGGGATCCAGGAGTGCTCATCGAACCGGCTCCAATGCGTCTCGCAGCGACACACCGTCGGTGGCAACAACCTCGACAGGTCGCGGCAGATCGGCGATGGTCAGCTCATCGAGGAATCTGCCGTCCTCTGACAGACAGACGTCGGGGAGCAGATAACGGTGCCGCTCGGGCTCCTCGCTCAGGACCCGGCACAGATCGGAACCGGTCAATAGACCGGTCACTGACGTGGTGCCACCGAAGAACCGGTTCTCGACGGCGATGATTCGCACATCATCGCGTCCGAGGCCCTCGATCAAGGGTGACAGCACCCGTGCCCCCATCTGAGAGGTGAGGACCCCAATGGGGGCCGACGGACCCACACCGATACTGACCGGGGTCGCCCCGGGGACCTCGGCTCCACAGGACGAACCACGGCTTCGCAGACCGGTATAGGCCGCTGGATTGGTCGGGAGATCCACCGCCGCGAAAAACCCGTCACGCGTCGAGCGCACCGAGGACGCACTGCCGTGGAACTCGGCCTCGAAGGCCCTGGCCATGCCGATGCCGTCCTCGTGCATCTCGAACTCGCCATAGGTGTCGGCTGCCGGGAAGTCACGACCGGCCAACAGGTAGTACTCGTCTGCCGCGTACACGACCGGGCGGCCGACGACGGTCTCGAAGACGGGCTGCCAGGCCTCCACGATGTCGATCACCGCTGCTGCCTCGTCACGGCTGTGAGGCCGCATGGCCGCCTCAGGGTTGAACTTCGAGATACCGAGTGGCACCACCGCGATCGATGAGACCCCACCGAAACGGTCGAGGATCCCCGCCAGCGTCGCGTCGAGCGCGTCGGCGTCGTTGACGCCGGGGCATACGACGATCTGGGCCCGCAGGTCGATCCCGTGATCGAGCAACGCGGAGATCCAGCGCAATGACATACCGCCCCGCCGGTTCCGCAGCATCCGGATGCGCAGATCATGGTCCGTCGAGTGGATGCTGACGTTCAGCGGTGACAGGCGTTCGGTCACGACCCGCTCGAGGTCAGCCTCGGTGAATCGGGTCAACGTGGTGAAGTTGCCGTACAGGAAGCTCAAACGGTAGTCATCGTCTTTGAGATACAGACTGCGCCGCAGGCCCTTGGGCAGCTGATAGATGAAACAGAACTCGCAGTGGTTATCGCAGGTCTGCACCCGGTCGAAGACCGCACTCTCGATCTCGATACCGAGCGGTTCGCCGGCACGCTTGTCGATCTCGACCTCCACCAGTGTCGATCCGCGCCGCAGATCGAGCGAGACCTCAGCCTCATCGGCGGCGAGCGACCATTCGATGATGTCGCGCGGCGCCGCGCCGTTCACGCGAAGGATCTCGTCTCCGGCGAGCACGCCGGCGAGTGCTGCGACCGATTCGCTGCGAACGGCGACGACCCGCGGAGGTGCCGGTGCCGAAGTCATGGTCTGTTCAGGCTAGCGGTGACCAGCGGCGGTAACCTGAGACGGTCATGGCAGTCGACAAAGTTCTCCTGGCGGAACCGCGGGGCTTTTGTGCCGGCGTCGAGATGGCCATCAAGGCACTGGCGTGGATGGTCCGGGCCTTCGAGACACCGGTGTACTGCTATCACGAGATCGTCCACAACCAACTGGTGGTGGAACGCTTCGAGCGGCTCGGCGTCGTATTCGTCGACGATGTCTCCGAGGTGCCCGAAGGTCGCCCGATCATGCTCTCCGCCCATGGTTCGGCACCCGAGGTGGTTGCGCTGGCCCGTGCACGCGGCGCCTATGTCGTCGACAGTGTCTGCCCGCTGGTCACCAAGGTGCATCATGAGGTGAAAGTTCGATCGGCCAAGGGCTACCGGATCATCTATGTCGGCCATGAGGGCCACGAGGAGGCGATTGGCACCATGGCCGTCGCACCGGCGGCAATTTCGCGCGTCGAGACGGTCGCTGAGGTCGATGCCCTCGAAGAGTTCCGCGAACCAGTCGCTCTGCTCGCGCAGACGACGCTGTCGCACCGCGATTGGGATGATGTCGCGGTGCGGGTCGCCGAGCGGTTCCCCGATGTGTGGACCCCGGGACGAAGCGATCTATGTTTCGCCACCACGAACCGTCAGGCCGCCCTCGGCGCCATGGCCGATCGCTGTGATGTGGTCATCGTGATCGGCTCAGCGAACTCATCGAACACCCGCGCCCTCGAGAAACTCGCACGGGAGGCCGGCTGCCGTGAGGTGTACCGGATCAACAGCCCCGAGGAGCTCCCCGACACACTCGCAGGGGTCGTCGGCGTCACCGCCGGCGCGTCCGCCCCCGAGGAACTGGTCGATGCCGTGATCCAGCGGCTGCAGCCAACAGCAGGCGTGGAGCCGGTGCATGTCACCACTGAAGACGAGTACTTCCCGCCACCGCGTGAGATCCGCCAACTCCAGCAGGTCGTCGGTGAGATCTGCACGGTGTTGGTCGGCGGATCGTTGAGCGACCGTCCGCGTATCGATGATCGTGAACTCCACGCCAGCGATGTGCTCGCGGCGTTAACAGACTGAACCCGCCGCGACCATCAATCGAGTCGCCCGGGTGGAACCGGTGACCCGAGCGGATCGGATCAGTTGCGCGGCACCTCGCTCCAGGGAACCTCGCGATCGACGCGCACATCGCCTGGCAGGCCGAGGACCCGCTCGCCCAGGATGTTCTTCATGACCTCGGTCGTGCCACCCTCGATCGAATTCGCCCGAGAACGCAAGAACGCCTTCTGGAGAGAATCTGAACCCATTGCGGTCTCTGGGCGGACCATCTCATAGCTCCCGTAGAGCATCGCCTCTGGGCCGAGCAGGTCCATCACCTGGTCATAAATGGCCTTGTTCAGATCCGCCGAGGCCATCTTCGCGATCGAGCCCTCGGGCCCCGGGTCACCCATCTTGCGGTTCTGGCTGGCGCGGATATTGGTCAGACGCAGCACCTCGGCGCGACTCCACAGACGCATCACAGCATCGCGGGTCGCCGCATCTCGTCGGGTTTCGGGCGCATCGTCCCAGGCCCGCATCAATGCCCCGATGGTCCCTGAACCGCGGGCTGGGATCGTTCCGCCGATCGAGACACGCTCGTTCATGAGCGTGGTCAACGAAACCCGCCAACCATCACCCGGTTGGCCGAGCAGTTCGGAGTCCGGAATCCGGGTGTCGGTGAAGTACACCTCGTTGAATTCCGCTTCACCGGTCATCTGACGCAGTGGTCGGACCTCCACGCCGGGCGCCTCCATATCCACGACGAACGCGGTCAGCCCGGCATGCTTGACGGCCTCGGAGTCGGTGCGAACGACCAACAGGCCCCAGCGCGACAGATGAGCCAGCGTGGTCCACACCTTCTGGCCGTTGACGATCCACTCGTCGCCGTCGCGCACCCCGCGCGCCGACAGTCCGGCGAAGTCTGAACCAGAGCCCGGCTCAGAGAACAGCTGACACCAGATCTCCTCACCGGTGAACATCGGTCGCAGATAGCGCTGCTTCTGCTCGTCACTGCCCCACATCACCACGGTCGGACCGCACATGCCGTAACCGATCGGGTTGCGATACATCGGATTGGGCGCCCCGGCGGCGAACACTCGCTCATTGATGCTGCGCTGCAACCTCGGATTCAGACCCAAACCGCCGGCACCTTCGGGAAAGTGCACCCATGCGAGTCCGAGGTCGAACTGGGCGCCGAGGAACTCAACCGGATCTGTCGAGGCCGGTGGATAGGTGTCCAACAGTTCGTCCACGAGCGCGGCGACGCGCTGCTCTTCGGTGGTCATGGTCTCAATCGTGCTCATGACCCGACAACGTAGTGAAACGCCATGTCCGATGACGAGGCGTGCGGAGCGAATCGTGTCACACTTGCCCGATGGCGAGATCACAACTCCCGGGTGGGCGCGTCGTGCTCGCCGCTGCGGTTGCGATGAGCTTCGGTGTCATCGCTGCATGCGGTGGCAGCGATGACGACTCAGACCATGCCGATACCGCCGCCGGCGAGGAGGTCGTCATCGCCGATCGACTCGAGCCCGACCCGTTCTGCACTGAGATGCTCGCCATCGGCGACGAGGAACTCGACGGCCCGCAGACCGCCGAGCGCTACCGGGAGTTGAGCCCGCTGGTGCCAGCGGTCTTGACGTCGGATTTCCAGGCACTGATCGAGGCGCTCATGGCCCCGGCCGGCGAGTCGATCCTCGACGACGTCGATGAGGGAATCGGCGATATCGGGCCCGATATCGATGATTCGATGGTCCCAGAGGTTCCTCCGGAGCCGTTGAGCCCCGTGGAGGTCGTCTCAGCGTGGGTCGACGTCAACTGCCGAGCCACCACGATCAGCCCCCTCCCTCAGCCGTCGGAACCCGACTGAGCCGTATCGGGCAGACCGGGCCTGCTCAGTCCTCATCGTCGGCGCCGCCGACAACCTCGAAACCGGCATCGCGGACACGGTCCAAGAGTTCGTCTCGGATGCTGACTCCGCGTTGGCGTGCATTGTCGCCCGCGACGCGCCATCCGAGCCGACTCGAATACAGCAGTGGTGCTTCGCGAAGGCGACCCGGCACCACCTCGACCACCTCAGCGAACATGAGCTCATGATCTCGCATCATCATCCGATCGAAGATCGAGCATCGCAACCACGCAATGGCGTTCGGGACCACCGGAGGTGCCTCGGGATCATCTGGCCAGTCGACGAGGAACTCCTTCGCGATCCGGTGGAATTTGCGACCCGGATAGCTGAAGTACTGCCCCTCGGCGATCTGGTCTCCGGCGAGGATGCTGACCGAGAATTCCCCGGAGGCGACCATCAACTCATAGGTGTCGTGTTTGGGTGACACACTGGCCATGATCACCGGCTCGTCGAAGCTCACCTGGGTCACCCAATGACTCGTATAGGCGCGCACCTCGGTGTCATGGCGTGCTGCGACGACCTCAACGCCTTTCATCATCTGGCCAAGCGAACGCTTGATCTCACGATCGATCATCGCACCTCCAACTCCTTGCCGATCTCCTTACCGATCTCCTGACCGAT
>SKFX01000006.1 GCA_007117775.1 Ilumatobacteraceae bacterium | reverse complement strand
GAGGTGCGCAGCGGTTGTCGAGCGCGACGGTGAGGCTCAGTCCGCGGCTGCGGTCGGCGGCGGCAGATCGTTGCCCGGTGGCTCAGGCGTCAGATCGGTGCCACCGGTCGTGGCGAGTTCCACTGCAGCCGGTGGTACGAATCCCTCGACCGAGGAGAACGTGAAGTCACGCTTGCCATCGTCGTCGACGGCCACGTCCACGACGATGATCTCGCCGGCGTTGAACTCCTTGTACAGCAGCTTCTCAGACAGCACGTCCTCGATATGGCGCTGGATGGCTCGGCGCAGCGGGCGCGCACCGAGCTGCGGGTCGTAGCCCACCTCGGCGAGGAGTTCTTTGGCGGACTGGGTGATCTCGATGCCGAGGCCCTGGCCCTCGAGCTGGGTGGCGAGACGCTTGGTCATCAAGTCGACCATCTGGACCACCTCGGAGCGGGCCAGTTCGTGGAACACGATGACCTCGTCGATGCGGTTCAAGAACTCCGGTCGGAAGTGCAGTTTGAGGGCGTCCATGACCTTCTCGCGCATGCGCTCATAGCTCATGGCGGCATCATCGGTGGTGAAGCCCACATTTGCCTTGCGCAGGTCCTGGGTGCCGAGGTTGGAGGTCATGATCAATACGGTGTTGCGGAAGTCCACCGAGCGGCCCTGGCTATCGGTGAGACGGCCCTCCTCGAGGATCTGCAACAACGTGTTGAAGACATCGGGGTGTGCCTTTTCGATCTCGTCGAACAGCACCACCGAGAACGGGCGGCGCCGAACCGCCTCGGTCAACTGGCCGCCCTCTTCATAGCCGACATATCCCGGAGGGGAGCCGACGAGGCGGCTGACGGTGTGCTTCTCCATGTACTCGGACATATCGAGGGTGATGAGCGCCTGGTCATCGCCGAACAGGAACTCGGTCAGGGTCTTCGCGAGCTCGGTCTTGCCGACACCGGTCGGGCCCAGGAAGATGAACGAACCACTCGGACGCTTGGGGTCCTTGAGTCCGGCACGTGTCCGTCGGATCGACTGGGACACCGCGCTGATGGCGTTCTCCTGGCCGATGATGCGCTTGTGCAACTCGTCTTCCATGTTGAGGAGCTTCTGGGTCTCCTCCTCGGTCAGCTTGTACACCGGGATGCCGGTCCACAGCGACAGGACCTCAGCGATGGCTTCTTCGTCGACCTCGTCGTACAGGTCGATTCCCTCGGCGCGGACCTCGGACTCCTTGGCGGTCTTCTCCTCGAGCAGTGACTTCTCCTGATCGCGCAGGCGACCGGCGTCTTCATAGCGCTGTTCCTCGACGGCGCGGCGCTTGTCCTCTTGGACCTCTTCGAGTTTGCGCTCGATCTCGAGCAGGTCCGGTGGGGTCTGCATGCGCTTGATGCGCAGACGGCTGCCGGCCTCATCGATCAGGTCGATGGCCTTATCGGGCAGGAAGCGGTCAGAGATGTAGCGATCGGCGAGATTCGCGGCTGCGACGAGGGCCTGATCGGTGATCGTGACACGGTGATGGGTCTCGTACTGGTCGCGGATGCCCTTCAGGATCTCGATGGTGTGGGCCAGGGTCGGCTCATCCACCTTCACCGGCTGGAACCGCCGCTCGAGCGCAGCGTCCTTCTCGACATGCTTGCGGTACTCATCGAGGGTCGTCGCACCGATGGTCTGCAGTTCACCGCGCGCCAGCATCGGCTTGAGGATGGAGGCGGCATCGATCGCACCCTCGGCGGCGCCGGCGCCGACGAGGGTGTGGATCTCATCGATGAACAACACGATGTCACCGCGGGTCTTGATCTCCTTGAGGACCTTCTTCAAACGCTCCTCGAAATCACCGCGGTAGCGCGACCCGGCGACGAGAGCACCGAGGTCGAGGGTGTAGAGCTGCTTATCGCGCAGGGTGTCGGGGACGTCGTTGTCGACGATCTTCTGGGCGAGCCCCTCGACGATGGCGGTCTTGCCCACACCGGGTTCGCCGACGAGCACCGGGTTGTTCTTGGTGCGACGCGACAGGATCTGCATCACCCGCTCGAGTTCGCGCGAGCGGCCGATGACCGGGTCGATCTTGTGTTCGCGGGCCATCTGGGTGAGATTGCGCCCGAACTGGTCCAGGATCTGGCTGGAGCCCTTCTCGCCTGACTCCTCTTTGGAGCTCGCTCCGACGCCGGCCGCAGCCGGGCCGCCCTCGGAGCGGCTGACCCCGGACGAGCCCTGGTAGCCCGAGAGCAACTGGATGACCTGCTGGCGGACCCGCGACAGATCGGCGCCCAGCTTGACGAGCACCTGCGCGGCGACACCCTCGCCCTCTCGGATGAGGCCGAGCAGGATGTGCTCGGTACCGATGTAGTTGTGCCCCAGCTGCAGCGCCTCGCGCAATGACAGCTCGAGCACCTTCTTCGCCCGCGGGGTGAAGGGGATATGGCCCGATGGTGACGAACCGCCCTGGCCGATCATCTCCTCGACCTGATTGCGGACCGCCTCAAGGGAGATGCCGAGGCTCTCGAGGGCCTTGGCGGCGACGCCCTCGCCCTCATGGATGAGGCCGAGCAGGATGTGCTCGGTGCCGATATAGCTGTGGTTGAGGAGCCGGGCTTCCTCTTGGGCGAGGACCACCACTCGGCGGGCCCGGTCGGTAAAGCGTTCGAACATGTGGTCGCCTTTCGAGAACAGATCGATGGACGGCGATGACTGAGATCTCATCCTACCGTGGGCCTGTGGCATCGTCGGGTCGAGGTGTCGATGGTGCTGTGAACCCCGACACCTCTGGTTTCGCCCAGCTGGTGTTCGTCAGTCGACGCGATTGGGCCTAGCCTGCTCACGTGTCCGATCTTCCGTTTTCGACGATCCCCACGATGGCGGTCGATCGTGACCGTATCGAACGTGCCATGCGTCTGGCGGTGGTGACCGATGATGACTATCTCACCGAGATCGCATCACATCTGATCGT
>SKFX01000099.1 GCA_007117775.1 Ilumatobacteraceae bacterium | reverse complement strand
GCGGTGCGCTCAGGGGTCGACGAGGCGCGAACTGTGAGCCCACAGCAGCCTCAGCGGCGTTGCTGGCCGGTGTGGATATCGTCATCGCATGGGCTTGTCGGCAGATGCGGTCGCAGGGGAGCGCCCCGGGCAGCGGTTCGGGGCGCTCGTGCGCGCCTCCACGGTGGTCCTGCCCGGAGTCTGGGATCCGCTCTCGGCACGGTTGGCCGCCGAGGCCGGATTCGAAGCGATGTTCGTCTCGGGGTTCTGTGTGGCGGGGGCGGGCCTCGGCCAGCCCGATGTCGGACTCTTGACCCAGACCGAGATGGCCGAGGTCGCAACCCGGATCTGCGCAGTGGTGCCCGACGCGTCGGTGATCGTCGATGCCGACACCGGATACGGCGACACCGCGAATGTGGTTCGAACCGTTGGGCTGTGGGAACGCGCCGGTGCGGCGGGGATCTTCTTGGAGGATCAGCTGTGGCCGAAGCGTTGTGGGCATATGGAGGGCAAGCAGGTCACCGAGCGTTCGGAGTGGCTCGCAAAGCTGTCGGCCGCGCTCGGGGCGCGTCGGGATCTGCACGTCACGGCGCGCACCGATGCCCGGGCCGTTCACGGCCTTGACGAGGCGCTGGAGCGGGGTCGTATGGCCCGGGATCTCGGTGCGGATGCGATCTTCGTGGAGGCGCCTGAGAGCGTCGGTGAACTCGAACGGATCGCTGCCGGTCTTCCCGATGTGGCGTTGGTGGCCAATATGGTCGAATTCGGCCGGACACCGCTGTTGAGCGCAGATGAACTCGCGCAGTTGGGGTTCGCGATCGTGGTGGCGCCGGTGGCGTCGCTGTTCGCCGCCACCATGGCCCAGCGTCGGATCCTCGCTCGACTGGCCTCAGCGGGCACATTGCGAGACCATCTCGACGAACTCATCGAGTTCGCCGAGTTCACCGATCTGGTCGGTCTCGCATCGATCAACGAACTTCGCCACCGATTCGAGACGGAACCAACCGATGAGCCCTGATCATCCGATCCCGGCCTCTGGTGCGTGGCGTCCCGATGATGCACCCGGCCGGCGACGCTTTGCTGTGTCGCGGCGGCCGTTCTCACTCGAGATGGGTGGGGTGCTGAGTGAGGTCACCGTGGTCTATGAGACCTGGGGCACCCTTGCGGCCGACGCCTCCAACGCGGTGCTCATCTGTCATGCATGGACCGGCGACAGCCACGCGGCTGGTCCCGCCCAGGACGGCCATCCGACACCGGGGTGGTGGGAGCGACTCATCGGGCCGGGATTGGCGATCGACACCGATGAGTGGTTCGTGGTCTGTGCCAATGTGCTCGGCGGCTGTCAGGGTTCGACAGGCCCGTCATCGATCCATCCCGACGATGGTCGGCCGTACGGATCGCGGTTCCCGGTCATCACAATCCGAGATATGGTGCGCGCTCAGGCCGTGCTGTTCGATGAGCTCGGCATCGAACGTTGGCGGTCGGTCATCGGCGGTTCGATGGGTGGGATGCAGGTTCTCGAATGGGCGATGATCTTCCCCGACCGGGTTGCGTCGGTGGTGCCGATCGCCACGAGTCTGCAGGCCACGGCCCAGCAGATCGCCTGGGGGGCCATCGGTCGACGGATCATCGGCTTGGATCCGAGATGGCGGGGAGGTGACTACTACGACGCCCAAGACGGTGACGGCCCGAGCGAGGGCCTCGAGATCGCCCGACAGGTCGCTCAGGTCACATTCCGCAGTGATGACCTGTTCACCGACCGCTTCGGCCGACGTCTCGTCGATCGCAACCGCCCGATCGAGACCTTCGACCTGTGGCAGCGCTTCGAGGTCGAGAGCTATCTCGACTACCACGGCGAGAAGTTGGCGCGTCGGTTCGATGCGAACAGCTATCTCCACATCGGCAAGGCGATGGATCTGCACGATGTGGCCCGCGGGCGCGGTGGGCTGCGGTCAGCCATCGGGCGTCTGCGGGTTCCGTTGCTGTCGGTCGGTATCACCAGCGACATCTTGTATCCGCTCTATCAGCAGCAGGAGATCCATCGCATGGTCAGTTCGCTCGGCGTTCCCGCGGAACTCCACGTGATCGAGTCCCAGCACGGCCATGACGCCTTTCTGATCGATGTCGATCAGATCGGCCCGCCCATCACCAAGTTCCTCCATCGGGATCTGTGAGCGGCTCAGCGCCGGCGAGCAATGCTGTCAGCGGCTGGACCGCTCGACTCGTCGATGGGAGGCGGACCGCGAGCAGCGATGCTCGGTCGTCGAGGGACCGCAACAAGAAGACCTCGCGGCGCGGCGGTGGCGAGTCGGAGCGACCTTCGGCCCGCCAGGCGGTTTTTGGCCGATAGCCGATCATCGCCCGACGCATGACCCAGATGGTGCCATCGAGTTCGATGCTGAATCGGTACTCGCTGCGACGGCCCTCGACCAGACCGTATGCGTCGACCTGCTCGGCAGATGCAATGAACCGCAAACCATCGCGCGATACCCAGTGTGGCTCGAGACGACGCACTGCGAACAACAGGCCGACCAGCGCGCCGAGGAACGCCATGGCCGACACGAAGTTCAGCCAAGACATCGCGATCACCGCCTCATCATCGCATCTGCGACCGGGTCGATGTTCATCGATCGGTGTTCGGTCATCTGCCGGCGCTGCCCCCGGGTCCGCTGCATCGGTCTCGATCGCTTCGACACGGTGGCGTTGGGCCAGACTGGAGCGGTGCCCGAGGGCCTTGAGGTCGAAATCTACCGCCGTGTCGCCGAGACCACCGTCGGCCGTGAGATCCGTGAGGTGTGGGTCGATGATCGATGTGCTCCCGGCGGTGTGGACCCGGCGCTGATCGGCGCCATCGTCACCGGCACGATCCGAGTCGGCAAACTGCTGGTGGTCGAGACCGACCGGGTGCCGTTCGGTCTGCACTTCTCGATGGCCGGTCGGCTCATCGTCGATGATCATGCGCCGATCGAACGTCTCGAGTACGCGTCGGGTGATGATCGCGCCGAATGGGATCGGATCGTGATCGTGTTCTGCGATGGTGGTCGCCTCCGAGTCAACGACCCTCGTCGATGGTGCCGGTTCCTGAGCGACCCAGAGCCCGATGCACTCGGACCAGATCTGTTGGCGATCACCCAAGCCGAACTCGCCGGCGCACTCGCCGGGACGCGTCGCCACCTCAAAGCGGTGTTGCTCGATCAGCGCGCCGTGGCCGGCCTCGGGAACATGCTGGTCGATGAGATTCTGTGGTGGGCGGGAATCTCCCCGGTGTCGACGGCCGGGGCGCTCGGTACTGCTGAGATCGACGAGCTCTACCGCTGCGCCACCGAGCAACTCCCCGCACTCCTGGCGCGCGGAGGCAGCCATACCGGGGTCCTGTCGCCGCAGGTTCGCGCCGGTCTGCCACCGTGTCCACGCGATGGTGCTGCGCTGCGGCGCGAGGTCGTGGCCGGTCGCACGACCATCTGGTGTCCTGGCCATCAGATCGTTGTGCGATGAGGTGGTATCGGTGCAAGACTGAGCCGTGATGTCGACAGCGATGAGGGCACAGTCGGTCGCCGGAATGGTCGCCGTCGGAGATGCCGCGAGCACCCGACTCGTGCTCGCGGCGGTGGCGGTGCTGGTGCTGGTCGGCTTCGGCTTGATCATCGCAGCGGTCTGGTTGTGGCGCCAGACGCGTATCGATGATCCGGTTCTGCTGCCCCTCGAGCGCATGGGAGAGCGCCAATGGCTCGCAGCTGATCCGGTCTTCCAGCGCCGGATGCTCGAAGACGCCCGACCTGACGGTGCGGTGCCGTTGCACGACCTGGCACCGCTGCCCGAACCGGATCTGGAATTCGATCGCGGCCCCGATCCTGACGGCGTCGCCGATCTGCTCGAGGGGGATGGATCTGGCACCTCCTCCACCGACACGAGCGCTGGTGCTGACGAGGCGGGAGAGGCTCCGGGTGCAGCGGCCGCTGCCGACGTCTCATCTCAGGGTGATGGGCTGCGGCCACCTGAGTGACCCTTGTACGATGGCGCCATGGCCAGTTTCAATCCCGAGGAGATGATCGAGCGGTTCCGCGAACGCGCTGCGTCGGTCAAGCAGCGTCCACTGCCCCCGGTGGCAGGCCCTGAGCGAGAACAGTTCGTGCGCCAGGCGCAGATCGACTTCCAGGACTTCGCCATGGTCGGCGACGCCGATGTCGAACTCAACGATGGCATCCTCACGCTGCGCATCGACCTGCGGCCTTCCGATCAGCGCTGAAAGTGGCCGGCTGACGGGCCGTCGGTCGGTGTCGATCGGCTTCGGGCGCTGCTAACCTGACGGCGTCACGCGGACGTGGCTCAGCTGGTAGAGCATCACCTTGCCAAGGTGAGGGTCGCGGGTTCGAATCCCGTCGTCCGCTCCAAACGAATCGTTCTCGTGCGCCGTCGCGTCAACGAATTGACGCACTGACGAACTGTTCGACTGTCATGGCCTGGCATCTGTGCCACAGCGATGGCTCGAATCGAGACCGGTTCGGGCTGTTGTGGTTGAGGCAGACTGCATCGGGGCCGCGGAGTCACCGGTCGTGGTCGGTCGGCATCTACCGGCAGGCCTGCCCGGCCATGGCGGCCTCGAGGTCGCCTCGGACCTGCGCCAGGACCTCGTCGGTGAGATCGCCCGCGGCGATGACCATCTGGAACTGGCGGATCGCACCGGGGAGATCCTCGAGACCGCACCACAGGATCTGGCCTTTGATGTAGGCGCTCTCGGCATTGCCCGGATCGAGCTGCAGGGACTGATCGATGGTCTGCAGCGCTGTCTGGGCATCTCCGGTCGAGAGCCATGCGATCCACGCAATTCTCGAGAGTGAGACAGCCGCCTGCTGGGGTCTCGTCTCGGGATACTCGATCGTCTCGGCGTACAGCTGGAACGCGCGGTCGTACGCGCCGTTGGTGAAGTAGCGTTCGGCCAGTACCAGTGTGATGCCGGGCAACTCCTGGGCGAAGGCAGGATCGTCGCGTGCATCCGCGATCACCGCCTCGAGTCGCGTGGTCGACACCTCATCGATGGCGAACTCCATGACGGCTGCGAGGTCGGTCTCAGGAGGGGATTGGTTGAACAGCGCCACGAACCCGCCGACCGCGACTGCGATCGGCACGACCGGGATGAGCAGCATCACCCAGCGACGTCGCCGGGGCGTCGAGCGCTCACCGGCATCGTGGACGGCGGTGTCGTGATCGGCGCTCTCGTCGGAGGTCTCGGTGACGTTCACTCGGCGCGCACCTGGATCGTGTGATGTCCGGTGGCGCCATCGGGGATCGGTGGGTGCTCGTCGGCGGTCTGCACCGCGCCGCTGCCATCGGTGGCGCGTACCGCAATGGTGTGCTCACCGACTGGGGCATCCCATGGCAGGCGCCACTGCACCCACGAGGCATCACCGAGTGGCTCGCTCAGCTCGGCATCGACCCAGGGGCCGTCATCGATGCTGACCTCGACGCGTTCGATGCCGAGATAGGGAGCCCATGCGACACCGGCGACCATCCGCGGCCCGGCGGAGAAGGACATATTGTCGCGCGGTGCGTCGATACGCGACTGCGTCTCCACCGGGGCATATTTCGCCCAGCCGAGTTTGGCCCAGTAGGAGTCGTGTCCGTCCCAGGTGGTGAGTTCGATCCGCTCGAGCCACTTGGCGGCGGAGACGAACCCGAAATAGCCGGGGACCACCATGCGCGCCGGGAACCCATGCCGATACGGCAGTGGCTCACCGTTCATGCCGATCGCGAGCAGTGTCTCGCGGTCGTAGACCGCAGCGAGAGGGAACCCGGTGCTGAAGCCGTCGGCACCGGTGGTGGCCACCTGTTCAGCGGTGGGCAACGCGCCGGCCATCTCCAACAGGCGTGAAAACGGGATGCCCCGCCACAGTGCGTGGCCGACGAGGCGGCCGCCGACCTTGTTGGAGACACATGCGAGCGTGGCGTACTGCTCGACGAGTTCCATATCGAGCAGATCTTGATAGGTGAACGTCAATTCACGCTCCACCATCCCGCCGATGGTGAGTGTCCACGTCGACAGGTCGATCTCAGGGGGATTGAGCGCGGTGATGTCGACGGTGAAGAACCGGTCGTTGGGGGTGACGACGGATTCGAGGCCCTCGATCTCGAACTGGTGGACGGCGGTGACCGGACGGGCCGGTGCGATGGCGTCGGGGAGTACCACCTCGTCGCGGCGGGCCAGGCGGCGCAAACCCCGATCGATCAGGTCACGGCCGATCAGTGCCCCGGTCACCGCCAGGATCGACATCGACGCAATGGAGGCGACAAAGACCCGCCGTGAGGCGAGATGCGGTGGCCCGACGAGTGATCGGAGGCGGTCATCGGTGATGAGGCCGGCAGCAACCGCCACCGCAGCACTCATCAGGCTCGCCCATAGCGACACACCACCGAGAGCGGTGACGACTGCGCCGATCACGCCCACGGTGAGATAGGCACTCGAGCGCACGACGCGCGAGAACTGCGATACTGCGATGCCGGCCAGCACGAGCACGGTGGTCACAGCGATGATGAGCGTCGGCTTGGTCCAGAACTGCAGGGTCGCGATCGCCCAGTCGCTGACGCTGACCGGGACGACGTCGATCACCCACTCGGCGGTACCTGCCATCAGCGAGGGCAGCGGCCTGATGATCCCGGCGGCCAGTTCTTGGGCGGCAAGGGCTGCCGCGACCGAGACCACCCCGATGGATGCCCTGCGCAGGCGCCCTGGGGTCATCTCGGTCTCAGGCGTGTCGCTGAGGCTGTTGTCTGCCGACATCGGTCGTCACCACCATCACCGGTCTGGGATCGACTCGAGAGCCAAGACTGCCGCAGTGCAACGGGCGCTCAGCGAACTCAGCCGTCGTATTCGTAGGGCCCAGGTGTGTCGGGCCCGTTCTCGGGGAGATCAGGGATCGCGATGTAGTCCAACGGGATCTCACCTGTGAGCGCCCCCATGAAGGCGATCAGATCGGCGATCTCCTCATCGGTCAGGATCCGACCCAGCTGGTACTCGCCCATGATGGCCGTGACCTCTTCGAGGGTCGCGATGCTGCCATCGTGGAGGTACGGGGCGGTCATCGCCACATTGCGCAGCGATGGAACCTTGAACGAATAGCGGTCGGATTCGAGACCGGTGACCTCAAAGCGCCCCACATCGGTCAGACCCGGGTACTCCTTGACGGTACCCAGCTTGGAGAACATGGTGCCGCCGAGGGCAGCTCCGTTGTGGCAGGAGGCGCAGCCGACGTCCAAGAAGGTGTTCAAGCCGCGCTTCTCCTGGGGGGTGAGGGCATCGTCATCGCCATTGAGGAAGTCATCGAAGCGGTCCGGGGTGAACAGGCGCCGTTCGAACGCACCGATCGCATTGCCGACATTGTCGTAGTTGATCGGGTCGGCGTCATCGGGGAAGATCGCTTCGAACATCTCGACATAGCCGGGGATCGTCGCCAGGATGAACTCGACGTACTCCGGATTGGGCATGCCCATCTCGCCGGCATCGAGGATCGGGCCCTTGGCCTGCTCCTCGAGATCAGCGGCACGCCCGTCCCAGAACTGCGCGACATGCAGCGCTGCGTTGTAGACGGTCGGGGAGTTGCGGCCGACGGGGTTGCCCTCGTGGCCGATGGAGAACTGGATGCCGTCGACGCCGTACTCGTCGAGCAGGTGGCAGCTGTTGCAGCTGATCTCCT
Organism: Ilumatobacteraceae bacterium; assembly: GCA_007117775.1. Classification (GTDB taxonomy): domain Bacteria; phylum Actinomycetota; class Acidimicrobiia; order Acidimicrobiales; family Ilumatobacteraceae; genus CSBr16-110. The sequence continues at coordinate 3,398 of SKFX01000099.1, read as the reverse complement.
GGCTGATCGAGATGCGGTCTTCGTACCACAGCATGCGACCGAGGTCGATGAGCTCATCGGTCATCGTGTAGGCGGTCGGTTCGACCACCTCGGGCAGGGGAGCGAACGCTGCCAGGCGGGCACGATCGACTTCGACGTCTTCGGTGATCGTGTCACCAGCGCCGTTCACGCCATCGGAGACCTGGGTCGGGCCATCATCTGCACAGGCCGCAACCGCCATCACCATTCCGAGCACCGGTGCCGTCCACCAAACTCGCCTCACGTTGTCCTCCAGCTACTTCAAGGGGTGGTAGAGAATCACAGAAGACGTTACGACTCTGTGAGTTACCAAACGGTAACCAGTCGCAAAGATACGCACAAGTTCATCGATGGTGCTAGGGACTTTGGTCCTCGCCGAGCCGGCGGGTGCCCGAGGCGTTGTCGAAGCTCGGGTCACCGAGATCGATATGACCGATATCTCAGTCGGCCTGCCCGGTGGTGGCCGCGCCCGATGGAGCGGGCCGGTCTGGGGGTGGCGGCAACAGGGCGCGTCGTATGGTGTTGGCGCGGAGATGATCGCCAGCCGCCACCGCTCCGGCGAGATCAACCATGAGGCGTTGGCGACGACGGATGATGCGGGGCGGCCCGGATGCCTTGCGCCGGAATCGGCGTCGCTGGCGCACCGACAGCATCGAGTCGAGTTCGCCTTGCGAGAGCACGCCGGAATCGACCTCGCCGCTCAGGGTCTGCACGAACCAGTGACGGTCGGAGGCCTTGGCGAAGCGGTACACCACGGCGATGATCGAGAGGCCGAGCAGTCCCTTGAGCAAGATTGCCAACACGATGCCCGCACCGTCACCGAAGCGGGTGTTCAGCAGCGGAGAGTTCCACAGGAAATGGAGCCCCCAGCCGACGCCGAACGCGATCGCGGCCACGGTGATGCGCCGTGCGACCGAGCGGCCGTGGTGGCTGAGCGCATAGCCGATCCCGGCGCCGATCAGCGCCGAGTACATCGCATGGCTCCACAGACCAGAGAGCAGGCCGCGCAGGATGAAGATGCCCACGACCGGAGCGATCTCGTCCTCAGCCCCGCTGAGGGCGATGGCGTTGATCGCATAGAGCACGTTCTCGACGATCTGGAACCCCAAGCCGACCATCGCCCCATAGACCATCCCGTCGAGGGTGGATCCGATCGCGCCCTTGGCGAGCAGGGCGATGGCGATGATCCCGGCGGTCTTGAGTACCTCCTCGGTGGTCGGGCCGGCGATCGCCGGTGTCCAGACGGCCGCGAACTCGAGTCCGGCGGTCTTGGCCAACAGTCCGGCGATGGCGATATTGCCCGAGATTGCGCCGGCTGTGGCGACCAGCGCTCCCCAGATGAATGCCAGACCGAGCAGCGGGACCGGCTCGGGTTCGAAGAGGTCACGCTGTCTGATGAACCAGATGAACGGCAGGGTGTAGATCGCGAAGAGGCCGAATGCGAACGCGGTCCCGGTCGGGTACTCGCGAAATGCCCCGATGAACATCGAGGTCATCTCGACGGCGCCGTAGAGGACCAAGACGGCGCTCAGCCACAAGATGGGTTCACCGGGCCGCCACAACGGTTGGGGTGGGTTCATCGCCCGAGACCGTCGGCCGGTCATGATGCCGCCGCCGAGGTCGACGTGACCGAGTCGATCATCGCTGAGATCTCGAGTTCGATATCACCACGCAGCGATCCCGGTGGACCGGCTGCGACGAGGATCAGCAACGGTGCCGTGGATCCGGGGGACTCCACTGCGCTGATGAGCACATCTGCGGTGGCGGTTCCATAGAGGCGCTGGACACCATCGAGGCCTGACACGGTGGCGATCGCCCGCGGTTCGGCGACCGCCACGAGCTGCTCGTTGCCGCTGAGCTGCTCTGCAGCGCGTTCGACGCCGATTCGCGCCTCACCGGTGCTGATATCGGTCGTGGCCCTGAACCCAACAGCACCGCTCGACAGCTCGACCCGCCGGCCGGCGCCGATGACGACGCTCTGGTCGATATCGAGTGACCATCCGGGCGCTGGGACGAACTCGAATCCCTCGAGTTCGAACACGGTCCCCACTGCAATGGGTCGCTCGCTCGGAACGGCCTGGTTGATCGCTGGCAGCACGACTGCGATGGCGACGAAGGATGCTGCGATACCGGCCGCTCCCCACCAGCGCAGGCGCCACCCCCAGCGCGGTGCCGGTGGTCGCGCCAGGCCGACCCCGGTCGGTACATCGAAGTCCATGATGCCAGTCAAGCCGATCCGGCATGTGCTCTGGCCGATCCTGCGGTGGTGGCTGCCGGTAGGTTCGAAGTGGCCGGCGATCCGGGTGGCCTCGTCACTCGGGTGTGTGGGGAGGATCGATGATGGATGCGGTTCAGGGACGTGGTCGCGGACACCGTGTGCTGCTGTGTGCCGCTGCCCGGTTCGAACTGGTCGAGTGGCCGTGGCGACAGGATGAGCCGACATGATCCTCGTCGCTGCCGAAGTGCAGTCGCAGATCGGTTGGTTCGCTGTAGTGGCCGGCTTCGGCGCCGGACTCGCGCTGTTCATGTACGGCCTGCGCGAGCTGACCGAGGCCCTCCAGCGCCTGGCGGGAGATCGTCTGCGAGCGGTGTTGTCACGCTTGGCGGGCAATTCGATTTCGGGGTTGTTGACCGGGGCTGGGGTGACGGCGGTCTTGCAGTCCTCGACCGTGACCACGGTGGTGGCGATCGGCTTCGTCGCCGCCGGCCAGATGACCTCGCGCCAGGCGATTCCGATCGTGCTCGGTGCGAATGTCGGCACCACCGTCACCGCACAGGTGATCTCACTCGATATCAACACCTGGGCATTCGTCCTGCTGGCATTCGGCGCCTTCGGGGTGTTGCGCGCCCGGCGGTGGGCGGCGGCCTCGAGGGTCATGTTCGGGCTCGGCCTGCTGTTCATCGGGATGCAGTTGATGGCCGACGCGATGGCGCCGCTGCGCGACAGCCAGATCGTGGTCGATGCGCTGGCGCGGCTCGATATTGCCGTGTTCGGTGTCGTGGTCGGAGCCGTGTACTCGGCTCTGGTGCGTTCCTCGTCGGCGACCGCCGCGCTGGCCATCACGATGTCATCGGAGCGGATCATCGGTCTCGAAGCCGGGGTGGCGTTGGTCATCGGAGCCAATATCGGCACCTGCTTCACCGCGGTGCTGGCCGCAGTGGGCCGCTCAGCGGCGGCCAAACGCGTCGCCGGCGCGCATGTCGCCATCAACGTGATCGGCGCGTTGTTGTGGGTCGGGTTCATCGGACAACTGGCTGATGTGGCGGTTGCGATCTCCGGTACCGGTGACGTGGCCCGCCAACTGGCCAACGCCCACACGGTTTTCAATCTCAGTGTCGCAGTGGTCCTGCTGCCCTTCGTCGGGGTGCTCGCCCGGGTC
>SKFX01000192.1 GCA_007117775.1 Ilumatobacteraceae bacterium | reverse complement strand
GGCGTGGTCCGCCACCCAGCGCGCTGCGGCCAGTGCATCATCGGGGGCGGCCGGGAAGCGGTGTTCGGGGCCGTGGCGGTAGTCCACCGAGACGATCAGACAGTCAGCGCGCACACACAGGTCACGACAGAGCGGATCATCGGAGTCATGGGATCCGAGCACCCAGCCTCCGCCATGGAAATACACGACAACGGGATGCGGGCCGGGGGTGTCGGGTCGATACAGCCGGTAGTTCAGGTCGCCGGCGGCACCGGGGAGCACGCCGTCGATGATCTCGCCGACCTCTGGTCCCGGTGGCCGCACCGCCGCCATGGCCTCTGAGAATGCTCGGGCGCCGGCGGCGTCCATGGAATCGAGTGTCGGCAGCTGCAGTTCCTCGAAGGTGTTGAGCACGACGCGCACATCGGGCTGCAGGCGACAGATGACCCCGTCATTGCATTCTTCGCCGGCGGGGCCGTGGCGGCGGAATCCGAGATAGCCGCGCTCCACCACCCCGTCACAGGCCTCGCGGTAGGTGTCGACACCGGCGACATAGGGCAGGAACACCCGTGGTTTGCCCTCGATGTTGGCGCCCATGTACCACGAGTTCGCCCGTGGATACAGCGTGATGTCGGCGGCGTCGTTGACGTGCTGCACCCAGCCAGCCTCCGCGGTCGGGGTGGGTTCGATGACGGTCAGGTTTCGGCCGCGCAGATCGATGAGGGCGTCGGTGACCCAATCGACATGCTGTTCGATCGAGACCATCATGTTGGACAAGACCGACGGTGATCCCGGCCCGGTGATCGTGAACAGGTTCGGGAACCCGACCGAGGTGAGGCCGAGATAGGTGGTGGGCCCGTCAGCCCATTTCTGTTTCAGCGTCAGGCCGTCACGGCCGCGCAGATCGACCGACACCAAGGCTCCGGTCATGGCGTCGAAGCCGGTGGCGAACACGATCGAGTCGAACTCGCGTGCCTCGGCGCCGTCGAGTTCGATGCCGGTGGGGGTGATGCGGGTGATCGGGGTGGTGTGCAGATCGACCAGGTCGACATGGTCCAAGTTGTAGGTGGCGTAGTAGTCGGTGTCGAGACACGGCCGTTTGGTGCCGAAGGGATGATCGGTCGGACACAACAGCTCCGCGGTGGTGGGGTCCTCGACGATGCCGCGGATCTTGTCGCGGATCATCTCCGCCACGATCTCATTGGCGGCCGGGTTCAACATCACGTCGTTGAACACCCCGAGGATCCCGAACAGCTCACCTGTGGCCCAGGCCTCCTCGAAACGGTCCCGGCGGACCTCGTCCGACGACGCGACGGCACTGAGTTCGGTGCGTTCGCCCGGGATGCCGCCGCGCGACCAGCGCGCTGCGTCGCGATAGGCGTCGCGGTCGGTTGCGAGGGCTTCGAGCTTGTCGGTCGGGACCGGGCCGTTATGGGCTGGGATCGAGAAGTTCGGGGTGCGCTGGAAGACGGTGACGTGGTCGGCTTGGCCGGCGATGATCGGGATCGACTGGATGCCGGACGATCCGGTGCCGATCACCGCGACGCGCTCACCGGTGAAGTCGACCGGTTCATGGGGCCAGCGGGTGGTGTGCAGGACCCGGCCAGCGAAGTCCTCGACGCCGTCGATGCCGGGGTCTTTCGGCAGTGACAGACATCCCGTCGCCATGATCAGATAGCGACACGTCACCGTCTCGGTGGGATCCAAGGTGACCTGCCAGTGTTCGGTGGCCTCGACCCAGTGTGCTGACACCAGCCGGGTCGAGAGGGTGATGTCGCGGCGCAGGTCGTAGCGGTCGGCGACGAAACGGGCGTAGTCCAAGATTTCTGGTTGGGTGGCGTACTTCTCCGACCAGGTCCAGGCGCGTTCCAGTTCGGGATCGAAACTGAACGAGTAGTCGACGGTGGGGATATCACAGCGCGCCCCGGGATAGCGGTTCCAGTACCAGGTGCCGCCGACATCGCCGGCCTCATCGATGACGCGCATCGAGAATCCCGCAGCGCGCAGTCGGTGGATCAGGTACATGCCCGAGAAGCCGGCCCCGACCACCAGCACGTCCACATCTGGGTTCTCTGACACTGCGTTCTCTGTCGACATCTCGCCCCCCTCAGGTGATCGTCCGTAGCCTGCCAGATCGGTCGATCCCGACTCCATGTGGAGCACGTTGCGCACCGGGTGTGCAGACCTGGTCGGACATGCGAAGATAGGCGCCGTTGTGGAGAGGGGAGACGAGATGTCGATGAATGAGGCCGACGAGGCCGTGGGATCCCCGTCGTGGACGCCGACCACCAAGCGCATGGTCGCAGTCGGCCTCGTGGTCTTCGGGGTGTTCATCGCCTATCTGGCCCGTAATGCCATCGGGATCGTGGCGTTCGCAGCGGTGTTGGCGTTCCTGTTGGCGCCGTTGGTCAAGGTACTGCACCAACGTGCCCGCCTGCCTCGGCCGTTGGCGCTGCTCAGCACCTACTTCTTGTTGTTCTTGGGGTTCGTGGTGATCGGGACGGTGGTGACGATCGGGGTGATCAACTCGATCAACGAGATCGACCCGCCTGAAGCGATCGAGCAGTTGCGGGCAAATGCCCTCGATGTCCTCGATGCGGTGGAGAACGTCACCCTGTTCGGCTATCAGTTCGATCTCAGCGAGGTGGTCAACCCGCTGCGCGACTCACTCGAGTCCGCCGGCGACGACGATGGTGTGGCGGCCACCACCGGCGATGACGGCCCGGTGACGGTGCGGTTCGACCGCGACGGGTTCTTGTTGTTCTTCGGCAGTGCGCTGTCGTCGCTGCGCACCGTCGGCGGCATCGTCGCCGCTGCGTTGATCTCTGCGGTGGTGACGCTGTTGATCGCGCTGTACATGAACCTGGACAGCCCGAAGTTCCATCGGGCGTTCCACCGCTATCTGCCCGATGAGTACCGCGGCGATATGGCCCGCCTCGGCGCCGAGGTGACGTCCATCTGGCGCGGCTATCTCTACGGCCAATTATTGAACAGTCTGGTGACCGGCATCCTGGTGTGGATCGCGCTCAGCGTGGTCGGACTTCCCGGTGCGTTCTTGCTGGGCGTGATCATGGCACTGTTGAATATGATCCCGACCTTCGGCCCGATCATCGCCGCGATTCCCGGGGTGCTGAGCGCGTTCGCGCTCGGGTCGACACGCTTCGATATGTCCAATATCGCCTTCGCGCTGGTGGTGTTGGCGATCTATCTGGCGGTGGTGCAGTTACAGGCCAACGTCATGGCCCCGTTCATCACCGGGCGGTCGGTTCGGATGTCACCGGCGTCGATCCTGGTGGGCCTCATCGTCGGGGTCCAGGTGGCCGGGATCATCGGTGCGGTCTTGGTGGTGCCGGTGATGGCGACCGGCAAAACGCTCGTGCGTTACGCGGTGGCCAAACTGGCCGACCGCGACCCCTTCGAGGCCGAACCGCTCTCGGAGGAATCGGACTCTCTGACACCCACTGCTTAGGTTATCCTCGCGAGCAGGGATCAAAGGAGCGGACTTGAATCAGGGTGCATCAGGAATTGCGATCGGCAACGGCGAGGATGTGCGCCAGCAATTGCGGGCTGTCGGCAAACAATTGCGAAGTATTCGCATGCAGCGTGGCCTATCGATGCAACAGGTGAGCGCCCACACCGGCGTCAGCACCGCCATGATCAGTCTGGTGGAGCGTGGTCTGGCATCGCCGTCGTTGACAACACTGGCCGCACTCGGTGGGATCTATGGCCTCGGTCTCGGGGATCTGTTCAACGGCTCATCGGCGATCCGGGTGACCACCGTGGAAGATGACGGCGACGCTGAGGTGACCCGGCGTGTTCTGGTGGACCGTCTCGGCGAGGGTCTGCGCATCGTCCACAAGGTCTGGGCGCCGGGTTCTCGGTTGATACTCGCGCCGAACGGGGACAATTGCACGGAGACCATGGTGGTGCTGAGTGGCGAATTGGTGATGATCGTGAATGGATCGTCTCAGATGATCGGGCCGGGCGAGTCCGTCGAGTTCTTGATGATCCAGCCGGTGCAGTTCCGAAATATCGGCGAGGAACCAACCGAGAGCATCCGGATCAGTCGCTGCTGAACTGGCCGTCGCGACCCGCGACGGTGAACCCGCTCAGTGCGGCGAACACGGTGTTGTGCCAGGTCTCGTGGCTCGGTGGGTTCGAATCCACCGACACCACCACTTGGCCGAGGGTGAACGACTGGATGAACAGCGCCACCGACAGCGGATCGAGTTCGGGCTGCAGGATTCCGAACCGCTGCAACTCGGTGATGATCTCAGACATATCGGACGCAATCTTGCGCTGAGCGTCCTGCACGAGTGTCGCCAGTGAATCACGGGTGTTGACCATGGCCAGCACGGCGAGTGCGTCTTGGCGTGCTCCTTCGAACTCGGACCCGATCAGATAGTCGATGATCTCGACCAATTCAGCGGTCAAGTCCTCCACGCTGGTGGCGTGTTCGAGGGCACGGCGGATCCGCTCCATGATCTGGTTCGTGGCTCTGGTGAAAACGGTTGCATATGCGGCATCGATGAGGCCGTCGCGGCTGCCGAAATGGTGATAGAGCGACCCTTGGGCCACACCGGATGCGGCCAGGACCCGGTCTTGTCTCAGCCCTGACGGCCCGTGCTCGCGCAACTCATCGATCGCGGCATTGATCAACGCATCAACCGTTGGTCGTGCTCGGTCCTGCTTGGGTTCGAACCAGATTTCTTCGCTCATCGCCGCTCTTTCTCGCCATTCCCGCTAAAGGCTTTTCGAAACCTTACTTCATTTGTTCGCAAATGGCGAATTGGACTTCGCCGGTTTGCAGAATTTCATCACTGTTAAATGCCGCTACAGTAATTGATCTGATCCGGCATCGGTCGCGTACCGGTCGGCTGGAATCGGCGGGGTCCAGCGACGTGTTGGTAGGGTCGATGACATGACCAAAGCTGCTGATGCCTCGGTGTTCGAACGGGAATCCCGCTCGGCCAATGCCGACGCGATCTTGGAATTGGCGATCCAGGTCATCGATGAACACGGCGAACCTGGCCTGCGCGTGCAGGAGCTCGCCGATGAGGTTGGCGTGGCAATCACCTCCCTGTACCGGTTCTTCGACAACCGCGAGGGCCTGATCGCGGTCGCTCAACTCGAGCGGTTCCTGCGCAAGATGCGCCATGATGTCGACACCTGGCGGGCCTGTGTCGAGAACGCTGAGACCCAGGAGCAGTTCCGTACCGGGGTTGAGGAGATCCTCGACACCTTCTTCGCCCCCGAATGGGCCGAATGGCGTCTGCGTCGGGTCAACGTCTTGGGTGCCACCCAGTCCCGGCCGCATCTGCAGGCCAAGATCGCTGAGTTCCAGGATCAGGTGATCTCGGAAATGACCGCCCTGTTCGCCCCGTTCCAGCGCCGCGGGTATCTGCGCGCCGATCTGCATCTGCCGACGTTCACGATGTGGATGATGGGGCAGTTGTGGAACCGTGCTCTCATCGAGGTCGGCGATACCCGCACCGACGATGAGGAGTGGAATTCCATGACCCGCAACGCCGTGCTCTTCACGATGTTCGACAAGGCGTCCAACACCGGGTTCGAGACATCCTGATGGCCAATCGCCGCGGGCCCGAGCGCGCCGAGGCCACCGAACTGTCGCGGCCGGCCGGCTTCGAGGCCCCCGTCGGTGCCGATGCGCCGATCATGGATGTGCTGGCCACCATGCGGGCCATGCGCCGACTCAAACCCGATCCGGTGCCGGTTCCGATCATCGAGGACCTTGTGCGCGCCGCCACCTGGGCCCCGAGCGGCTCCGATGCCCAGCATCACGCCTTCGTGGCGGTCACCGACCGCGACCAGATGGCCCGGCTCGCGGAATTGTGGGTGGACGTCGTCGACGTCTACCGCTCGCTGATGGGCACGGTGGTGCCCGGTGTCGACGATGAGCGCCACGCCCGTATGGCTGACGCTCTCGAGTACCAGGCCGAGCATTTCGCCGACACCCCGCTCGTCATCGCGGCCTGCTATCAGCGCAGCGGTGCCGGCTCGGCACTGCGCAGCCCGCGCGCCGGAGTGGAGTTGGCGCGCGATCTCGGGGCTCGGCGGCTCGCACGCCTGGCGCGAGGCGGTCTGGCAGCGAGTTCTCTGCCCGAGGCGTCCAGTATCTATCCGGCGGTGCAGAACCTGCTGTTGGCGGCGCGCGCCCATGGTCTCGGTGCCACCCTCACGATCTGGCATCTGTTCCGCGAGGCGGATTTCCGTCGGGTGCTCGGGGTGCCGCGTGACCACGGCATCTACGCCCTGATCCCGATCGGTTACCCGCTCGGCCGGTTCGGGCCGGTGCGGCGCCGTCCCGTCGACGACGTCTTGCACTGGGACCGCTGGAGCTGAACTTGATCAGACCGGCGCTTGGACCCGCGGCAGCGGGGACACCATCGCCGGCTGATGGTCCCACAGATCGGCCAGGAGATCATCGCGGACCGACGCCAGTGCCGGGTCATCCCAGCGGTTGTGCTGTTGCAGCGGGTCATCGGCGAGGTGGTACAGCTCGCCGTGGTCTCCGTCCACCCAGGTGCACACCCAGCCGTCGCGGGTGATGGTGCGCAGATGCACCTCGACGCCGAACAGCACCGAATCCCATTCGGTCAAGACCCGTTCCTGACACGGCGCCACCGGATCGGTGTCCTTGACCGGCAGCACCGCACCCTCGGCGGTCTCGGGTGTGTCGATCCCGGCGATGGCGGTGAACGTCGGCACCAGATCGATGAGGCCGACCGGACGTTCGATCACCTGTGGCGCGATGTTCGCGCTCGGCGCCGGCCGCCAGATGAGCGGCAGGCGCATGAGACCATCCACGTGATAGGGGCCCTTGAACAGCAGCCCGAAATCTCCCTGCAGTTCACCGTGGTCGGTGGTGAAGATGATGTCGACGTCCTCTGACCAGCCGCGCGCCTCGATCGCGGTGAGCACCCGGGCGATGGCCTCGTCGATCAGTTCCACCTCGACGGCATTGAGCGCATTGACCTCACGGATCTGATCCGGGGTCAACGTGGCCGGCACCCAATCGAGGGGTGCCTCGTAGTTGGAGACCACCTCGCCGCGATACCACGCCCCCCAATGACGGGGTTTGGCATCGAGGATTCGTTCGCGTGTCTCGGCATCGGTCGGATAGCCCGCCGGCAGCGGCACGTCGCGCCAGTCGATGCGGCCCACCTCTGACGCCGGCGGGTCCCAGGGATGGTGCGGATCCGGGAAGCTCATCCAGCAGAACCAGTCATCGTCGGTGTCGAGTGAGTCCAACCAGGAAATGGTGCGATCGGCCACCCAGTCGGTGTGATACCACTCGCGCGGCACCTGATTGGCCCACACCTGTGGCGCCCCGGTGTCACCGCCGCCCATGGCGTTGACCTCGAGGGCGCCATCGAGCACCGGATAGAACCATCCGGCAGCCTCGGGATGTTCGCGCAGCAGCCAATCGGCATAGTGAAGCGGGCCACGCGCCCCATGGGTGGCGAACTCGAGATGCTCGAAGCCGCGGTAGGTGCCGTTGAGTCCGTCGCGCGACAGCCGGTTCTGGGCGAAGCGCATGAACGGGTCCATGAACGGCTCGAAATGCGGTTTGCCGATCAGACCGGTGCGATAACCCGCGGCGTGCAGGTCATCGGCGACCGACGGGGCGTCGTCTGGCAGTGCGACACCGTTCATCCACACCCCGTGCGTGCTCGGATACTGGCCGGTGAGCATCGTCGAGCGCGACGGCATGCAGACCACCGATTGGGGGATGGCACGCTCATAGCGCAGGCCCTCGGCCGCCAGGCGGTCCAGTGTCGGGGTGCGCGCCAGGGTGCCACCATTGCAGCCGAGGGTGTCATAGCGCTGCTGATCAGAGGTGATGAACAAGATGCGTCGGCCCATGGCGTTACTCCGGTGTCGGGAAGATCGGGGTCGGGAAGATCTCGGTGAGACGGTCGAGTCCGGCGGCCGCGGCGGCGCCGATGACGAGCGCCATCGTGCGCGGATCACAGTCGGTGGCATACATCACGGCACATGAGGTGTCGCTGAGCGCGATCACGTCGATGGTGCCGCGGTGATAGGGGAAGAACGGTGAGTCGATCCGATACTGGAACCGGCGCAGCCGGTCATCGAGCACGGTGATCTCCTCGGGCAGGCTGAGACCGGACTGCAGCGTGATCTCACGCCGGTTCCCCTCGACCGAACAGGCGGTGATGCCCGGGAACCAGTCATGGAGACGTTCGGGGCGGCCGATGAGTGCCCAGACGTCATCGGCGCTGGCAGCGATGACGCGTTCGTAGCGGACCGACCCGAGGGGCATCGCGATGACGTTAGTGCCGGCACCTCAACGAGTCACCACCCCCGCCGCGTGCACCGTCGCGTCGTCGAGGTTGCGGAACCACAGCTGTGCGCCGTCGTGGACGATCTCGACACGATCGTCGGCCTCGATCGGGGTGATGAACCCGAGGCGCGCCGTCAGCGGCAGATCTGGATCCGTACCGAGATCATGGTCAAGATGCAGCAGCTCTTCGACGCCGGCCCAGTAGTTGGTGTTGTTGACATGGCCGAGCACATCGAGATCACTGGCTCGCACCGACCACGCGAGTGACTCGTGATTGTCGCCGATCTCTGGGGTGTCGAGGCGCGCCGAGACCCTTCGACCGCGCGCGGTCGCGGCGAAGATCTCATGGAACGAGTCACTCAGTGGCCGCGGCCGGCCGGTGTCGCGATCCATCGACACCCAGATCGTGGCGGCGTCGATGCCCGCGCCGGACGCTGACACCACCTGTACCCGCCGTTCGGCCCAGCGTGGCCCGAGGCCGCCGCAGAAGGTGGTGAGCGTCACCAGGTCATCGAGGCGCGGCCAGGCCTCCACGACGATCTCGGTGCGGCGAACCAGCCAGTCCCAGGGATCGGTGAGGCCGCTGTCGGCGGTGTCGTCATTGGAGACGTCCTGGAGATAGCGCGCCAGCGCGTCGAGGCGCAGCCGGCCGGTGGTGGTGATATCGCCGAGACGCACCCGACGCTGCGCTGAGAACACCCGACCATGTGCGGGTACGGCGATCATCTCCATGTCTCTGGCACGGTAGCGTGGCGGCTCTGCGCCTGGAGTATCCGCCCGACCTGCCGATCTCGGCCGTCGCCGACGATCTGCGGCGCATGATCGAGGACCATCAGGTGGTCGTCGTCGCCGGTGAGACCGGATCAGGCAAATCCACCCAGTTGCCCAAGATCGCGCTCGCAGCGGGCCGCGGTGCGCCCGGTGGACCGATGATCGGCCACACCCAGCCCCGTCGGGTGGCGGCGCGCACCATCGCGGCCCGCCTCGCCAGTGAATGTGAGGTGCCCCTCGGTGCCGAGGTCGGCTTCGCGGTGCGTTTCGACGACCGTGTCGGTGACGCGACGCGGGTGTCGGTCATGACCGATGGCATCCTGCTCGCCGAGTTGGCCCGCGATCCACTACTGGAACGCTATGACACCCTGATCATCGATGAGGCCCATGAACGCAGCCTCAACATCGACCTGTTGCTCGGGCATCTGCACGGGTTGCTGGCCCTCCGCCGTGACCTGAAGCTGATCATCACGTCCGCGACCATCGACACCGAACGCTTCGCCGCGCATTTCGCCGGCGCGGATGGCACCCCGGCCCCGGTGGTCGAGATCGGCGGGCGCAGCCATCCGGTCGAGGTCCGCTACCGGCCGGTCGACGAGATCGATCAGGCCCAGGCGATCTGTGAGGCCGCCGAGGAGCTGTTCGCGGCCGTACCCGGCGATGTGCTGGTGTTCGTCAGCGGCGAACGCGAGATCCGTGATGCCACCGACGCATTGAACGCGCAGTTCGCGCCGCGCGGGGTCGAGGTGCTGGCGCTGTATGCCCGGCTGTCGGCCGGCGAACAGCAGCGGGTGTTCTCACCGTCTGGACAAGAGCGTCGCATCATCGTGGCCACCAATGTCGCTGAGACCTCGGTGACGGTGCCGGGGGTGCGCGCCGTCATCGACACCGGTCTGGCCCGCATCTCACGCTTCAGCCGCCGCCTCAAGGTCCAGCGACTGCCGATCGAGGAGATCTCCCAGGCGTCCGCGAATCAGCGCGCCGGACGCTGCGGTCGCATCGGGCCCGGGGTCTGCATCCGGTTGTACTCCGAGGAGTCGTTCGATGAACGGCCCGAATTCACCGAACCCGAGATCCTGCGCACCAACCTCGCTGCGGTCATCTTGCAGATGACCTCGATGGGCCTCGGCGACCCGGCCCGCTTCGGCTTCCTGGAGGCACCCGACCGCGCTGCCTGGCGTGACGGTGAGGTGCTGTTGCATGAACTCGGCGCATTCGGCGCCGATGGCGGCCTGACGCGGACCGGCAGGCGCCTGGCGCGTCTGCCGGTCGATCCGCGCCTCGGACGCATGATCCTCGAGGCCGATCGACTCGACTGTGTGCGCGAGGTGCTCGTCATCGCCGCGGCGCTGTCGATCCGCGATGTGCGCGACTTCCCGGTCGAGCGCCGCGGCGCCGCCGAGGCGTTGCATGCGCGCTTCAAGGTCGACGGGTCGGATCTGTTGGGGGTGGTGGCGCTCTGGGATCATCTGCGCGCCGAGTCTCGCCAGCGCTCCTCGTCATCGTTCCGACGGATGTGCCGGGCCGAGTTCTTGCATGTGGTGCGGATTCGTGAATGGCAGGACCTCTATCGTCAACTGCGCCGCGCCGCGGCGTCGATCGGGATCACCACCGGCACCACCGAGGCGCATCCCGACCATGTGCACCGCGCCGTGCTGGCGGGACATCTGTCCCAGGTCGGCACCCATGACACCCCCGGGCGCGAATACTCGGGCGCGCGTGGCTCGCGTTTCGTCGTCGCACCGGGATCTGCGGTGTCGCGCTCGGCGCGCTGGGTGGTGGCGACCGAACTGGTGGAGACCGACCGCCTGCGCGCCCGTCGCCTGGCAGTCATTCAACCCGGCTGGGCTGAATCACTCGGCGCCCATCTCGTCAAGCGCTCGTTCGGTGAGCCGCGCTGGGACGCGTCGACGCGGCGCGCCATGGTCCCAGAGCGCGTCACGCTGTTTGGCCTGGTGCTGGCCGACGGCCGGATGGTGCCGGCCGATCGTGC
>SKFX01000013.1 GCA_007117775.1 Ilumatobacteraceae bacterium | reverse complement strand
GCTGCACCTGCGATGGGAACACCCCACAGGCCACACCCGTCGGATCGATGCCACCATCGACATGGCCTCGGGTTCGTATTCGCTGACCCTCGACGAGGACGGCACCACGCGAACCGTCACCGGTGCGCACGAGCTGTAGAGCGCGAATCGACTCATATGAGCACCGCACAGATCATCGCGATCATCGCCGCCGTCATCATCGGAGCGGTGGTCAAGAGCGTTACCGGGATGGGCCTCCCGCTGATCGCAGTGCCGATCATCACACTCTTCGCCGGCGCCGAGACCGCCATCGCGACCCTGGCGATTCCCAATACCGTGCAGAACCTCGTCCTGGTGGTCAACAACCGCGCCCACCGGCACCGATCGGTGGGCCTCGGACGTTTCGCCCTGGCCGGTATCGCCGGTGCCGTGATCGGCACACTGGCGCTCGGCACGGTCCCCGAATGGATGATCACCGTCTTGTTGATCGTGATCGTGAGCGCGTATCTCATCTCGGTGATCGTCTCACCCGACTACCGCTTGGATCCGTCGACGGCACGCCGATGGTCACCGGCCACGGGCACTGCAGCGGGCATCTTCCAGGGTGCGTCGGGAATCTCCGGGCCTCTGGTCGCGTCCTGGTTCCATGCACTCAGGCTCGAGCGGGGCCCGTTCGTGTTCTCGATCGCAACGGTGTTCTTGGTCTCCGGCGGCGCCCAGGCCGTGGTGTTGGCGAGCACCGGTCTGCTCGATGGTCGACTGATCGTGTCGGCGATGCTGACCGTCATCGTCGTCGCCACGATCCCCCTCGGCCCGGTGCTCTCGGCCAAACTCGGCAGCCGCGGGTTCGACCGGGCGGTGCTGGCACTGCTGGCTGCGTCGACGGTCGCCCTCGTGATCGAACTGTCCATCTCAGCGTTGCGATGAGCGGCCACAGCGCCGATCAGGCGCTACATTCAGCGCTGGGATGACCACCGATCGAAGCCGACTCGCCCTGGCGATCGCCGCCGCCGCGGTCATTGCTTTGTTCGGCTGGGTGGCAGTGGACCGCAATCGTCAGAGCGCCGAGGTCGATCGACTCCGCGACAAGCTCGAGGCCTTCAGGGGCGATGCGAGCGCGGAGATCGAACAGCTCGAAACCGTCAACTCGGCACTGAGTGAGCAACTCGACGCGGCGCTCGAAGCGAGCGACGAACTCGAGGCGAACAACGCCGCCCTCGTCGAACGCCTCGACGAGGCCACTGCGCGAGCAGAGTCCGCAGCCGCGATCGTTGAGCAATACGGTGAACTCGCGGGGCCGTCTGGCCGGATCGAGATCATGCCCGACCTGCTTGGGGGCACCCGAGAAGAAGCTGAAGCGTTCGCCGAGGCGGCCGGGGCCATCTTGGTGGTCAGCACCTCGGAGCCGACCAATGTCATCGCGCGGCCCGACACCATCATCGAACAGATCCCCTCACCCGGCACCGCCGTGGTCGCCGGCGCAGCGATCTGGATCGACATCTTCGTGCAGTCGGACTGATCACCCGGGTGCAGCCCACCCATCGGCTGACCGCCCACACTGCGGCACTCGGTAACCTCGGAGTTCAGCGCTGCGATCGCCGCTGCGACCCTGTTGACCGGAGCACGATGACCACCTCGAACAACGACACCATCATCTACACCTACACCGATGAGGCCCCTGCATTGGCCACGATGTCGCTCTTGCCGATCATCCGCGGTTTCTCCGCCTCATGCGGTGTCGACGTGGAATTGCGCGATATCTCACTCGCCGGCCGCATCATCGCCGCGCTCTCGGACCGGCTGCCCGATGACCAGCGCCAGGCCGATGCGCTCGGTGAACTCGGCGAGTTGGCCACCAAGCCCGAGGCGAACATCATCAAGCTCCCCAATATCAGCGCCTCGCTCCCCCAGTTGAAAGCCGCCATCGCCGAACTGCAGGCCCACGGTATCGCATTGCCCGACTACCCCGATGATCCAGCCGATGACGATGAGGCCGAGATCAAAGCTCGCTATGACCGCGTCAAGGGCTCGGCGGTCAACCCGGTGCTGCGCGAGGGGAACTCGGATCGTCGCGCCCCGGCATCGGTCAAGAACTATGCCCGCCAGTACCCGCATTCGATGGGTGCCTGGTCGCCGGACTCGAGGACCCATGTCGCCCATATGGATCACGGTGACTTCCGCTCGAACGAACAGTCACTGACGATGACGTCAGCCGACACCCTGCGTATCGAACTCGTCAGTGACGATGCCGATACCGAGGTACTGGCCGCAGCGGTTCCTGTCATGGCCGGTGAGGTCGTCGACGGCACGTTCATGAGTCGCGCCGCACTGCGCGAGTTCCTCGATGCCCAGATCGCCGATGCCAAGGCCAGCGATCTGCTGTTCTCGGTGCATCTCAAGGCGACGATGATGAAGGTCTCGGACCCGATCATCTTCGGCCATGTGATCCGGGCGTTCTTCGCCGATCTGCTCGAACGACACGGCGAGACCCTCGCGACCGCAGGCTTTGATCCCGATGACGGCCTCGCCGCATTGCACAGCGCCCTCGAGTCCCTTCCGGCGGACCAGCGCACCGCGATCGAAGCCGATCTGGCTCGCGCCTACGAAGAGGGTCCGGCGCTCGCCATGGTGGACTCAGACCGCGGGATCACGAACCTGCATGTGCCCAGCGATGTGATCATCGACGCTTCGATGCCCGCCATGATCCGCTCATCGGGACAGATGTGGAACGCTGCTGGGCAACAGCAGGACACCAAGGCGGTGATCCCCGATCGCAGTTACGCCGGGGTGTACGCCGAGACCATCGAGTTCCACAAGCGCAATGGTGCGTTCGATCCCGCCACCATGGGTTCGGTCCCCAATGTCGGCCTCATGGCACAGAAGGCCGAAGAGTACGGATCACATGACAAGACCTTCGAGATCCCACATGACGGCGAGGTGCGCGTCATCGACTCGTCGGGCGCCGTGGTCATATCGCACCGTGTCGAACAGGG
>SKFX01000168.1 GCA_007117775.1 Ilumatobacteraceae bacterium | reverse complement strand
CTGCCCGCTCCCTTGCTGGCAGTGCTGGCGTTCATGGGAAGATGAGGTGATGGGAACGGTGGGGTCGTTGCAGCCGGGTGCGCCGGTCGAGATCAGCTCAGAGGTCACCGGGACGGTGGTGTCGGTCGCGGTGTCGACGGGTGCCCGCATCGCCGCCGGGGAGATCGTGATGCTGATCGAGTCGATGAAGCTGCACCACGAGGTCGTGGCACCGATCGCCATGCGTCTTGATGCGGTCATGGTGTCAGTCGGTGATGGCGTCGAAGCCGGTTCGGTGGTGTGCTCGGGTGCGGTGATCGACCACGTCCCGATCGCGCCGGTCGAGGTGCCGGTGGCATCGCAGCACGTTCGCTCGGATCTGAACGAGGTGATCGAGCGTCATCGGCTTCTGAGCGATGCCGCGCGACCAGACGCGACCGACAAACGCCACCGCCGAGGTCGGCGAACGGCGCGTGAGAACATCGAGGACCTGCTCGATGCGGATTCACTGCTCGAATACGGCGGGCTGGTGATCGCAGCACAGCGACGTCGTCGCGATCTCGAGGACCTGAGGGTGAACACCCCCGCCGATGGGCTGATCGGAGGGATCGGCACCGTCAACGCTCGCCACTTCGGTCGCGTGGGCGCGAGGTGTGTGGCGATGAGCTACGACTACACCGTGTTGGCGGGTACCCAGGGAACGATGAACCACCGCAAGAAGGACCGCCTGTTCGAGATCGCGCAGCGGCTCGGATTGCCGGTGGTCGTGTTCGCCGAGGGTGGAGGTGGACGGCCCGGCGACACCGAGACACCCGGAATCAGCGGTCTGGACTGTCTGGCGTTCGAGTGGTTCGCCACCTTGTCGGGACAGGTGCCCCTCATCGGCATCGCCTCTGGATACTGCTTCGCTGGTAATGCGGCATTGCTCGGATGCTGCGATGTGATCATCGCCACACCAGATGCCAATATCGCCATGGGCGGGCCGGCCATGATCGAAGGTGGTGGTCTCGGGGTCTATGCGCCGACTGAGATCGGGCCCGCTGAGGTCCAGGTGGCCAATGGTGTCATCGACATCTTGGTGGCCGATGAGGCCGAGGCGGTGTCGACCGCACAGCAGTACCTTTCGTATTTCCAGGGAGCCTTCGAGGACTGGACATGTCACGATCAGGTGCTGCTGCGAGATGTTGTCCCCGATGACCGCATGCGGGCCTACGACATGCGTCGTGTCGTCGAGTTGATCTTCGATATCGGCACCGTGCTCGAGCTGCGCAGAGGGTTCGGCCAGGGCATGATCACGGCGCTGGCGCGCCTCGAGGGACGGCCGGTGGGTCTCATCGCCAATGATCCATCGCACCTCGCCGGGGCGATCGATGCCGATGCCGCCGATAAGGCGGCGCGCTTCATGCAGCTCTGCGATGCCTTCGGGCTGCCGCTGATCACACTGGTGGACACCCCCGGGATGATGGTGGGCCCCGAGGCCGAGGAGTCAGCGCTGGTGAGGCACTGCAGTCGGTTGTTCGTGGGTGGGGCGAATCTCTCGGTGCCGATGATCAGTGTCGTCATCCGCAAGGCCTACGGACTCGGCGCCCAGGCGATGATGGGTGGCACCACCAAGGCGCCGATCGGCTGTGTCGCCTGGCCCACCGGCGAGTTCGGGGGGATGGGTCTGGAGGGAGCGGTGCGGCTCGGGTTCCGGCGTGAACTCGAGGCCGCGACCGATGAGGCGTCGCGTCAGGCACTGTTCGACTCACTGGTGTCGAATCTCTATGAACAGGGCCGGGCGGTGAATGTTGCCAGTTACTTCGAGATCGATGACGCCATCGACCCTGCCACGACTCGGCAGTGGCTGGCCGGACTCCTCGAGTCGGTGCCGACCAGCATCGGATCGACCGTCACCGACAGCAAACGGCGCCCACAGATCGACACCTGGTGATTTCAGTCACCGAGCAGTGAGGTCAACACCCAGTTGTGCTGTTTGACCGATGCCATGCTCGCAGAGGATGCGACGGAATAACGATGGCCGGGGAACAAGATGACCTCGTCGTCGATACGGCTGAGGCGACGCAGGCTCTGCTCCATTGCGGCCGGGTCGCTTCCGGGCAGATCGGTCCGGCCGCATCCGTCGAGGAATAAGGTGTCGCCGGCGATGAGGCGTCCATCGACCAAGAAGCACTGGCTGCCGGGTGTGTGGCCGGGTGTGTGGATGAGTTCGATCTCCACCGATCCGACGTGGATCCGGTCCCCGGACTCGTGAGCGACGAGGTGATCGGCACCGACTCCCGTGGTGCGCTGCACCCACGGCATTTCGTCGCGTTGTACGTGCACCGGGCAGTCGATCTGGTCGAGCAGAGCGGTGATGCCCTCGATCTCCATACCCATCATCGATCCTCCGACGTGGTCGGGGTGATAGTGGGTGGCCAAGATCCCGGTGACGCGCATCTGGTCGCGCTGCACGGTGTCGATCAACTCATCGACCCGATAGGCGGGGTCGATGAGGACACATTCGCCCGTGGTGCGATCGCCGATGGCGTACACGAAGTTCACCATCTGGTTCGCGAGTTGGTCATCGACGGCGAAATCGCGACCCGAGAGCAGCTGTCGGAAGTAGAGATCGTCATTGTGGGCGGTGCTCATATCTTGAGCGTACGCTGATCGGCCATGGCTTCAAGTGGTGTTATGCCGATCCGCTACGGGATCGTGGGGACCGGGATGATGGGGATCGAGCACATCGAGAACATCGCCCAGCTGGAGGGCGGTGCGGTGGTGGCGGTCTGTGATCCCGATCCGGTATCGCTCGATGCCGGTGTGGCCGCAGTGACGAAGACCTCCGGTGCCACGCCGGAGGCGTTCGAGGACCATCGCGCGCTGTTGGAGGCAGGAGGGTGCGATGCTGTCGTGATCGCGACACCGAACCACACCCATGGAGAGGTCGCGCTCGATCTCCTCGCCACCGATGTCCATCTGCTCATCGAGAAGCCGCTGTGCACCACGGTGGAGGAGTGTCGTGCCGTCGCCGCGGCCGCGGCGGCCGGACCGCCGGGCCGCGTCGTCCAGGTCGGCCTCGAGTACCGGTTCATGCCGCCCACCATGGCGCTGCTTGCAGAGGTCCGCTCCGGTTCACTCGGGGCGGTGCGGATGGTGTCGATCCGTGAGCACCGTTTCCCGTTCCTGTCCAAGGTCGGCAACTGGAACCGCTTCAACCGCTACACCGGCGGCACCTTCGTCGAGAAGTGCTGTCATTTCTTCGATCTGATGAATCTCATCATGGGCGATGCCCCGGTTCGGGTGCTGGCATCGGCAGGCCACGATGTCAACCACCTCGATGAGAGCTACGACGACGGTGCTCCCGACATCATCGACAATGGCTATGTGATCGTCGAATACGACGAGAGTCGACGTGCGATGCTCGATCTGTGCATGTTCGCGGAAGGCTCGAAGAACCAGCAGGAGATCAGCGTCGTGGGTGATATCGCAAAGGCCGAGGCATTGGTGTCTGAGTCCGTGATGCGCATCGGCCGGCGCAGCGATTGGAGTGTCGAGGAACGCCAGATCGAACCAGCGGGCATCGCCCATGTCGGCATGCACCACGGTTCGAGCTATCTCGAACATGTGGCGTTCGCCGAGTCGATCCGCACTCGGCGCCCAGCACAGGTCGGCATCCAAGACGGTCTGTTGGCGGTCGCGGTGGGTGTGGCGGCGCATCGATCGGTGGAAACCGGCGCTGCGGTGATGATGGATGAGGTGCTGTGATGGCTGATTCGACACAGACTCTGGTCTCATTGGTCGAGGGCCAGCAGATCCCGTATGGCGGCGATCGGGTGGCGATCGTGGATGCGCAACTCGCGGAGCGGTTCCAGCCCGGAGATCGACTGGTCGTGGTCCAGCAGACCGGTGACCTGTTGTTGATCCCTGCCGATGAGCATCGCCTCGTGTCCGATGCCGTCAGTCGTGCCCGCAGCGCATTTCGTCATCTCGGATCGTGTCCGGATGAGGCGATTTCGGCGTTCTTGAGCGGGTTCGCCGATCGGCTCGAAGACCCGTTGATCCGCGCCGCGATCGATGAGGCGAACCGCGTTGATGTGGCCGATGCCCGCGGGCGCGGTCGCGCGACAGGGCGACTGGTATTGGATGACGCGATGTGTTCGGGGATGGTGGCGGGGCTCAGATCGTGGGCGAGCGGACCATTGCGTCGTGATCTGCGCGTTGAGGACATCGAGCATGTCGGCTGGCAGGCCGAGGTGCGTCGTGCTCCCGTCGGGGTCGTGGGCTTCGTCTTCGAGGGTCGCCCGAACGTCTTCGCTGACGCCGTCGGCGTCATCTGTTCGGGTAATACCACGGTGTTGCGCATCGGATCCGATGCGCTCGGCACCGCCCGTGCTCTCATGGGTCTGGCCCTGTCACCGGCGCTCGATGCTGCAGGCCTGCCCGCCGATACGGTCGTGCTGCTTGACTCACCGAGCCGAGCGGTGGGATGGGCGCTGTTCAACGATGAGCGCCTGTCACTGGCCGTCGCCCGAGGTTCAGGATCCGCCGTCGCCCAACTCGGTGCAGTGGCGCGCCAGAGTGGCGTCGCGGTCAGCCTGCATGGCACCGGCGGAGCGTGGATGGTCGCCACCGATGCGGCCGATCCACAACGTCTGACATCGTCGATCACCCACTCGCTCGATCGCAAAGTCTGCAATACCTTGAACGTTCTGTGCCTGACGCGCTCGTCGCTGTCGACGACGTTGCGCCCGGCGCTGGTGGCACTCGGCGGGCGCACTGCCGTGTTGCATGTCGACGAATGGACGCTCGATGAGCTGTCCGCTGTCGGAGTCGACCTACGAGACGAAGTGGTGGTCGACGGTCTCGGTATCGCTGAGATCATCGTTGAGAGTGAACTCGATCCGGGGTGCGAGTGGGAGTGGGACGAGGTCGCCGAGGTGACGATGATGGTGGTCGAGGACCTCGAGGGTGCGATCGAGATGTTCAACCGGCACAGCCCGCGTTTCGTTGCCAGCCTGATCTCGGATCGAAGCGACGAACAGCAGCGTTTCTACGACGGAGTCGAGGCGCCGTTCATCGGCGACGGCTTCACGCGGTGGGTCGATGGACAGTATGTGTTCAACATGCCCGAACTCGGTCTGTCGAACTGGGAGAACGGGCGCCTCCTCGGCCGTAACGCGGTGCTATCGGGTGATTCGGTGCACACTCTGCGTCTTCGTGCTCGGGTCAGCGATATCGACCTGCACCGATGAGGTCTGAGCTTCAGCGGCCGGTGAGCTTATGCACCACCGTGGACCCGACGCGCGCGAGCGGTGCGAGCGGCCCACTGGCGATATCGGCGAGATCGGCGCTGCGACGGACGGCGCTGATGCCGAGCCATCGCA
Organism: Ilumatobacteraceae bacterium; assembly: GCA_007117775.1. Classification (GTDB taxonomy): domain Bacteria; phylum Actinomycetota; class Acidimicrobiia; order Acidimicrobiales; family Ilumatobacteraceae; genus CSBr16-110. The sequence continues at coordinate 5,764 of SKFX01000168.1, read as the reverse complement.
GTGGTTCGGGCTCCCAGCGACGCGAGCGGTGGTCAACCCACGCCAGTCGCGTGAGGTCGGTGCGTCGGCCCACGACGAGATCGGCCAACATGCGTCCGGCCAGATTGGTACTCGCCACCCCGTCGCCGACATAGCCGCCAGCGCTGCCGAGACCGGTGCGTTCGTCGAAGCTCACCGAGGCATGTTGGTCTCGGGGCATGGCGAGGGGCCCGCCCCAGTGATGGGTGATCTCGGTTGATTCCAGGGCGGGGAACAGTTCGCGCAGGCTGTGCGTCAGGCGGGCGCGCACCGATGCATCGGTGTCGAATCGAGGATCGATCCGTGATCCATAGTGGTATGGGGCGCCGCGGCCACCGAAGGCGATCCGGTTGTCGTCGGTCCGCTGGCCATAGATGATCATATGGCGAAAGTCATCGAAGGTGGGTCGCGACCCGAGGCCGATCTCGGACCACACATCATCGCTGAGCGGTTCGGTGGCGATCATCATCGAGTAGACCGGGATCACATCTCGACGCATACCGTTGAGCGTTGCTGTATAGGCCTCGGTGCAGCGCAGCACCACCGGAGCACGGACCTCGCCTGAGGTCGTGTACGCAATACCGGGCCGCAGGTCGGTGACGGTGGCACGTCGAATCTGGCCACCGAGTGAAATGAGAAGTCGGGCGACTCCATGGGTGAAGCGTGCCGGATGCACGGTGAGGCAGTGGGGGGTGAACAATGCCCCCTGGACCTCGGTGGCGTTGATCATCGACTGTGCTTCGGCAGCGCCGAGCCATGTCAGGTAGTCGTCACCACGGCCGAACCGGCGCGCCTCGGCGAGGCGTTCACGCGCCCGTTGGGCCTCGGTGGCCGAGCGGATCATCGTGACACTGCCGCCGAGATGGGCGCCGTGATCGAGTCCGTGCTCATCGATCTCTTTCGCCAAAATGCCGACGGTGTCAACCAGCGCCTGATCCAGCTCGAGTGCAGCCTGTCGTCCATGGAGGCGCTCCAAGGCCGTCAGCGAGACCGCTGAGAGCGCTGAGGCCCACCCACCATTGCGTCCGCTGGCGCCGAAACCGACGTCATAACGCTCCAGCACCAGGACGCGCAGGCTCGGGTCGGAGCGCAGCAATGAGACCGCCGTCCACAGTCCGGTCAGGCCGCCGCCGACGATGACGACATCGGCGTGGGTGTCACCGTCCACTGTATCGATCGTCACCGGGTCGGTGAGCGTCTCGGTCCACAGCGACTTGACCGTGCTGAGCGGGGAGGGGGACAGCGAGGCGGTGGCGGGTGAGACGCTCGACATGCCCCTACGCTAGCGACTAGCCATGAGCGTCTGGCCGCCACCGACGACCGCTGCTGCCGGTTGGTATCACGACCCGAGCGGGTCGTTGCGCTATTTCGACGGCCAGCGGTGGGCTCCATTGCCGATCGAGCCGCCCGGAGGTCTGCCCGGGGCGGTGGATCGACGCGAACTTCCATCGCTGCCGCTGCGAGCCGCCGTGATCGGTCTCGTGGTGATCTTGGCGTCGCTGGTATCGGCCCGCGCTGTCGTCGGGGCCCTCGTGGGCACCGATGTGCCCTTCGCGGTGTATGTCGCAGTGTTGATCGGCGTCGGGTACGGGCCGGCGCTGCTCTACAGCGTCTGGGCTGTGCGGCGCTGGGGCTCGGGTTCGGTGCTCGATGATCTCGGGTTGCGTCCCGTGTGGTCGGATCTCGGATGGGGTGTCGTGCTCTGGATGACAGCCGTGTTCGCGCAGTTGGTCACCGTGGTGATCCTGTTGGTGCTCGCTGTCCCGACGGGCAGCAATGTCGAGGGCATCGATATCGCAGCGATGGGTCGCACGTATGTGATCGCGCTGTTGGTGAGTGCGGTGATCGCAGCGCCGGTGGTGGAGGAATTGCTGTTCCGAGGAGTGATCCTGCCGGGTTTTCTCGGTTCGATGCCCACCGTGGTCGCGATCGCGCTCCAGGGCGTGTTGTTCGGCGCTGTGCACCTCGACCCGGAGTTGGGCTCGGGCAATCTCGGTCTCGTCGTGGTCCTGAGCGTGGTCGGTGTCGTGCTCGGTGCCGGCACCTGGTTGTTGCGGCGCCTGCTCCCGGCGGTCGTCGCCCACGCCATCTTCAACGGCGTGGTCCTCGCGATCGTGCTGAGCGGATTGCTCGACGATCTTGAGGCGTATGCGGTATGACTCAGGTTTCGAGGGTCATATTGTCGATGAGGCGGGTCTCGCCGATCCACACTGCGGTGACGATCAGCGCGCCATCATCGGTGACAAGATCGTCGTGGACCGACTCGAATGAGTCGGGATCGACGATCTGCAGATAGTCGAGGCGGGCGGTCGGCTCGGCGGTGATACGCGCCACCGCGGTCTCGATCAGCGGTCCGGTCGAACGCTCCCCGGAGGCGTATGCGCTCCGTGCCGCGGCCAATGCTTCGGGCACACAGCGCGCCGCGAGGCGTTCGTTATCGCTGAGACGTCGGTTCCTGCTCGAGAGTGCCAGACCATCGTCATCGCGTACCGTCGGGTGGCCGACGATCTCGACACCGAGGTCGAGATCGTTGACGATGCGGCGGATCACTGCGAGTTGCTGGGCATCTTTTGCTCCGAAGATCGCAACATCGGGGCCGACAGCGACGAGCAGTTTGGTGACCACGGTCGCCACTCCGGTGAAATGGCCTTGGCGGCTCGCGCCCTCGAGCCGGTTGGCCAAGGGGCCGGGATCGACGCGGGTCTGATAGCCATCGGGGTACAGCGTGGCCACCGACGGTGCGTAGACGGCTGCGACGCCGGCGGCCGCACACAGCGCCAGATCGGCGTCGAAGGTGCGCGGATACTGTTCGAGGTCGCTGATCTGGTCGAACTGCAGCGGGTTCACGAAGATCGACACCACGACACGATCGCAGCGCTCCCGGGCGTGATCGATGAGGGCCAGATGGCCCTCATGGAGTGCACCCATCGTCGGCACGAATCCGATCGTGTGGCCGACTCGACGCTGTTGCACCCGCCAGCTTCGGATCTGGCCCGGAGTCTCGATGATCTCGGGTCCAGACGCTCGTGAGGCTGCCGGTGTCGGGTTGCGATCCGCGGTCGCGTCGGTGTCAGAGCTCATATTCGTCGTCGGTCCATCGGATCAGTGGAAGCTGTGCTCGTCATCGGGCCAGCGGCGATGCTTCACATCGTCGCAATAGGCGCGAACGGCCTCGATCCCGACCTGCTTGAGGTTGGCGTACTGAGTCGTGAACTTATAGCGCGCATCGCTGAGTCCGAGCACGTCGTGAAGCACCAAGACCTGTCCATCGCAGTCGGGCCCGGCTCCGATGCCGATCGTCGGAATCCCCACCGCCTCGGTGATCTCGGCTGCCAGGTTCCGCGGTACGCCTTCGACGACGAGAGCGAACGCCCCGGCGTCCTCCACGGCGGCTGCATCGGCGAGCAGGCGTTCACGCCCACCCGGTGTCGAGCCTTCTGTGCGGCCCTGGACGCGGTGTCCCCCCATGCGGTGATAACTCTGTGGGGTGAGGCCGATATGGCCGACGACGGGGATGTCGACGGCGGTGATCGCCGCGATCGCCTCCGCCACTGAGACTCCGCCTTCGAGCTTCACCGCCTCCGCCCCGGCCTTGAGCACCTCGACGGAACTCTCGACGGCCTGTTGTGGCGAACTCTGGTACGTCCCGAACGGGAGGTCGCCGACGATGAGGGCGCGCGGCTCGGCGGCTGCGACCATGCGGACGTGGTAGCACATCTCGGCGAGGCTCACCCCGATGGTGTTGGCGCGGCCCTGGACCACCATGGCGACTGAATCCCCGACGAGGATCATGTCGATCCCGGCTTCATCGACCATGGTCGCGAACGTCGCGTCATAGGCGGTGATCATCGAGATCAGCTCACCCGACGATTTCATCGCAGCAATACCGGGCACGGTGATCTTGGGGCGAGCGGCGTCGGTCACGTCGGATCCTTCGGGCGGGGGAGCACGGGTCCCGACGCTAGCGCGTTCTGGCCCACCGATGGCCACGGGCATCCTGTTGGCTCGGTGCTCACAGCATGTCTCTGGCGGCGTCCTCCCAGAGGGATCGCAGCTCAGGTTCGGGATCGCTCTCATCCACGGTGGTATCGCTGTAGACGCGGGTGGGTCGCGACGTCGTCTGGTACGCCGACCACGGCGGACTGCCAGTGGTTGCGAACCCGATGAGATCCGACGACATCTGTGCGGCAAGTCCGCCGCGGTCTGGATCGTTGCCGGTGAACATCTCGACTCCGGGCTGGTCGAGGTTGTCGAACAGGTAGGGGATGTCGAGTCCATGGCAGGCACCGAGCGCGCCACCGAAGGCGGATGTCGCCTTGGTGAACCAGTAGGCCCAGGATCGGGTGCCAGCCTCACAGCGGGCTGCGAGCACCTCGAGCACCGGGGCGCGGAACATCTCATCGGTCTGAATCGCTGAGACCAGTTGGCCGAGGGTCGCCCCGTCTCGGTGGTGGCGATAGAGCGCGAGGACCTCGTCGGGTTGCGCGAATCGATGGCTGATGCGTCGGCGCGCCTCATCGGGAGCCATCGATGCATAGGCGGCGTCGAACGCGGTGAAGAGTTGCATCTCATCGCGGGTGGTGCCGATGACGAGTGGGCGTTGGTCGCGGTGGGCGTCGGACAGATCGCTCACCAACGCGCCGGGGGCGGTCGGAGCGAATGCGGTCAGTGCGCTCGAGCGGTGCTCGAGCAGTACCGCCTGGGCGGCGAGCAACTCGCTGGTACTCAACCGGCGCAGGCCGTCATGGCCGTCGTCACTCAACCCGGCGGCTTCGATCAATGCTGCGGCCGCCTGATCGGCGCGATGTGCGGATCTGATCTGAGGCAGCGATGGGCTCATCGCCCACGCTTGGGCAAAGAGGGATTCGGATCGATGTGCCGCCATGAGAGCGATCACCGATGCGCCGCCGGCCGATTCGCCCACGACCGTCACCCGGTCCGGGTCGCCACCGAACGAGCCGATATGGCGCTGCACCCATTCCAGGGCGGTGAGTTGATCGCTGAGGCCCAGATCGTCGGAGCCGGTGAAGCCGAATGCGCCGAGTCGATAGTTGATCGACACCACGACCACATCGCCACGCTGCGCGAGGTTGGATCCGTCGTACCAGGGCAGCGAGCCGGCACCGGTGACGAAGGCTCCGCCGTGGATCCACACGATGACAGGTCGACAGGCTTGGTCGATGGCTGGGGTGTGCACATCGAGAAACAGGCAGTCCTCTGACAGCTCACGATCCGAGAGCGATAACAGGCGATCGAGTGCCGAGGGGATCTGTGGGCAGATCGCGCCGGATGCGAGCCCACGTTCTGGATCGTCGTTGGCTTCACAGATCCTCGGTGGAGCGAAACGCTCGGCGGTGGCATAGCGGATCCCGCGGACCGACATCACCGTGTCGGCTGGATCGATCGTGAACGAACCAGCCGATGTTGAGATCCTCGCGGTCGGTCGGCCCACGCTGAGACGGTAACGTGCTGCAGTGCTCGATCGGCAACCGGTGCATGAGGGGCAGTGGGCCGCGCTGCGATCGCGGTTCGATATTGCGATCGGCGACGCACTGCAGTCGTTATGGGAGCGCGCGGTGCGATTCGGTGCGATCGGACCGCAGCATCGTCGGGGTCGTCGCTTTGGATCCTTCGGCCTCGGTTCTGCCATCTGTTTCCCGGCGAACACCCTGATGAACGAGCACTACATCCACATCGGTAGGGACACCCTCATCGGCCCCGGTGTCTCGTTATCGGCCGGTATGGT
>SKFX01000045.1 GCA_007117775.1 Ilumatobacteraceae bacterium | reverse complement strand
GCGCGGATCTGCTCGGATCCTGGGGTGATCAACAATTCGGTCTTGGCGCGCAGGCCCTTGGCGGCTGCCTGACGAGCGAGGGATGCGACCCGGGTGATGTCCTCATAGGACGAGTTGGTGCACGAACCGATCAGCGCCGAGGAGATCTCGATGGGCCAGCTGTTCTCGGCAGCGGCCGCCGCGAGTTCGGCACCGACGCGATGCGCCCGGTCCGGCGAATGCGGTCCGTTGATCATTGGACGCAGCTGGTCGAGATCGATCTCGATCAGGCGGTCGTAGTTCGCGCCTTCATCGGCGCGGAGGTGTTCGGCCACCTCGTCGGCGGCGTCGGCGAGCGCCTCGCGACCGGTGGCCTTCAGATATGCGGCCATATTGGCGTCATAGCCGAAGACCGAGGTGGTGGCGCCGATCTCGGCTCCCATATTGCAGATGGTCGCCTTGCCGGTCGCCGAGATGGAGTCGGCCCCGGGGCCGAAGTACTCGACGATGGCGCCGGTGCCACCCTCGACGGTGAGGATCCGGGCGACTTCGAGGATCACGTCTTTTGGACTCGACCAGCCGCTCAGGGTGCCGGTCAGGTGCACGCCGATGACCTTGGGCCAGCGAACGTTGAATGGGAACCCGGTCATCACATCGACCGCATCGGCGCCGCCGACACCGATCGCGACCATGCCGAGGCCGCCGGCATTGGGGGTGTGGCTGTCGGTGCCGATCATCATGCCGCCCGGGAAGGCGTAGTTCTCGAGCACCACCTGGTGGATGATCCCGCTGCCCGGGCCCCAAAAGCCGATGCCGTAGCGCGCCGATACCGAGCGCAGGAAGTCGAAGACCTCACGGTTGGTGTCGATGGCGACCCCGAGGTCGATCGAGGCGCCCACCTTGGCCTGGATGAGATGGTCACAATGCACCGTGGAGGGTGCTGCGACCTCGTCGAGGCCGGCGGTCATGAATTGCAGGAGCGCCATCTGGGCGGTCGCGTCCTGCATCGCGACGCGGTCGGGGGCGAAGTCGTTGTAGGTCTCGGATCGCTCAGCGGTCTGTGTGGGATCGACGAGGTGGTTGAAGAGGATCTTCTCGGTCAGCGTGAGTGGCCGGCCGAGGCGTTGGCGAGCCTCATCGACCCGGCCCTCGAGGCGGTCGTAGACATCGCGGACGAGTTCGATGGGCGTGGTTGCGTGCTCAGGCATGTAGACAACTCTAATACAAGTTGGGGTAGTCTCCAAGGGTGGTCAGCACCACCCGATCCGATGATGCCGATTCGAGCGACCGGCTCGAGGATGAAGCCGGCGCCACGGCGGTCAGCGGTGATGCCGGTCGGATGCGCGCTCGGGCTGCCAGTGACGGTCGATCAGCGCGGCGGATCCGCTATCAGGAGATCGCTGAGGAGTTGGGCACCGAGATCGACTCGCTGGCCGGCGGCACCGTGCTGCCGAGCGAATCGGAGCTATCGGCGCGCTTCGCTGCCAGTCGCGTCACGGTCCGTCGAGCCCTCGAGGTGCTGCGCGAGGCCGGTGTCATCGCCTCACGTCAGGGGTTCGGGTGGTTCGCGCTCGGCGAACCGGTCCGTCAGCACCTCGGCCGACTCGGGACGATCGAATCCCAACTCGAGTTGAGTGGTCGAACCGCCGCACATCGCATCGATGAATTCGGGTTCCACCACCCGCCCGCCGAGGTCGCCGAGGTCTTCGGCTCATCGGCCGATGTGCTGAGGGTGAAGCGTGTCAATCTGGCTGACGGTCAGCCGTTCGCAGTGGTCACGGTGTGGTGCGCTCACCCCTATGGGGCACAGCTCTCGCGCGAGGACGTCGAGCGGGCCCCGTTCAGCGAGGTGCTCGATGTCGACCTCGCTGGCGTCTCCCAGACGATCGGGGCCGATTCAGCCGAACCCGATGATGCGCAGCGTCTCGGGGTGCCGGTCGGATCTCCGGTGCTGCGATGCCGGCGGATCACCACCGACCGCGATGGTGCGGCAGTGCTGTTCAGTGAGCACATCTTCGCCGCCCATCGGACCGAGTTCGTCGTCGAACTCGCCTCGGCATCATCGACACCGACGGGTCTGCGCCTGATCCGTTGACCCGCAGCTGAGCGCGCTCAGGGTCGCAGGGCAGTGGTGTCCACGGGGTGGAATGCGCCGTCGATCAGCAACGCTGCGGTATCGGTGACATCCACCGCCGAGGCGAGCATGATCAGGTCCTCGGCTGGGTCGTGGCCGTCGTGGCTCGTGTCATCGCCCGAGTCGGTCTGTCGAAGCTGACGCTGCATCCGTGCGGTGGTGCTGCGCAGCAGTGCATCGGTCATCAGCGGGCGGGCATCGAGGTAGGCGGCGCGCGCTGCTGCGGCCTCGGGCGATGAGCGTGTCCCTCCGACGGCTGCGGACGGGTCGAATGCCGCGATGATCGCCCCGGCTCCGAGGAGGTCCTCGACGGCGGGGCGCAGTGGTCCGGTCCGGTGGCGCCAGCGCTCGCCGATGACGACGAGGCCGACCCCGGCATCGGGTCCGGCGAGATGGTCGATGAGCGCGGCGGTCGCCCGGGCATTGCGCAGACAGCCCGCCACCACATGTCGTGCGCCGTAGTCGGCGGCTGCGAGGGCCATCACCGCATGGTTGGGGTCGGGGATCACGAGGCGTTGGTCGCGGCCGGCGCCGAGCGCGATATCGAACAACTCGCTCGGGCTCGCAGCGGCGGCCTCACCGCTGGGCTCGTGGCGTCGATCGAGGATGGACACCGCTCCGGCCTCGGCGACGAGGCTGATGATGGTCGAGAACCACAGCACGTCGACCAACACGATCACCTCACAGGTGCTGGCAAGAGTGCGCAGGCCGTGAGGACCCCATTCCAGCCGATATCGATCGTCGGGTTCGGCGCGGTCGCCGACGACACCGGATGGCGGTGTCGACAGCGATGTCACCAGCTGTTCCAGTGCATGAGCGATGAGGCTTCGAGGCGCGCCGCGGGCTTGAAGTCGGTGCCGATGGTGTACGCGATGGGGAACAGGCCGCCCTGGGTGAAGGAGTCATAGGGGATTGAGAGCAGGTCCGCGGCCTGTCGCTCACCGTCGTTCATGAGATGGATCGTGGTCCAGGCCGACCCCAGGGAGCGTTCGCGCAATGCCAGCATGAAGCTCCACACCGCCGGGAGCAACGAACCCCAGATCGATGCGGTGGCGAAGGCCGGCAGGTTGTCGAGGCGACCCTCGATGCATGGGATCATCAGGATCGGGGCACGCTGGAAGTTCTCAGCGAGGTAGGTCGCCGAGTCGCGCACCGCCGGCATGCGCTCGGTGCGGTTGTCATCAGACCCGAAGTCCGGTTGTGGCGCCGAGGCGTAGAGCGCGAAGTTCTCCCGATAGATCTCAGCCAGCGCGTCCTTCTTGGCCTGGTCGTCGACGAAAACCCACTGCCAGCCCTGGCGGTTCGATCCCGTCGGCGCCTGCAGCGCGATATCGAGGCATTCGGTGACCACCGACCGATCCACCGGTCGTTCGAAGTCGAGTCGTTTGCGGACCGACCGAGTGGTGGTCAAGACATCGTCGGCGCTCAGGTTCAATCTCATGTCCTGAGTGTGGCACTTCCGGGTGTGCCCGACGACACCGGGGATGCGAGACTGCCCCCATGGCCGATTCCAGCGTTCATTCCGACTCCCCCGATCACCGGTCGGTGGATTCCGACCGGGTGCGGATCGACATCGTCGACGGAGTCGCCGATGTCCGCCTCAATCGTCCCGAGAAGCGCAATGCCCTCGATGGCCCCATGTTCGCTGCCATCGCGGCGGCCGGTGAGCAACTCAAGTCCGAGTCGTCGGTGCGCGCAGTGGTGCTCTCGGGCGAGGGGGCGTCGTTCTGCGCCGGCTTGGATTTCTCCACGTTCTCTGCGATGGCCTCCGACGGTGCTGAGGCCGGTCGTGGTGTCAGCGATTCCCCCGGAGCGATGACGCCCGGCGGGATCACCCATCTCGGACAACAGGTCGCCTGGGTCTGGCAGGAACTCGAGGTGCCGGTGATCGCAGCGGTGCAGGGCCATGCGCTCGGCGGTGGTCTGCAGATCGCGCTCGGTGCCGATATCCGCATCGCTCATCCCGACAGTCAATGGTCGGTCCGCGAGATCCACTGGGGCCTCGTGCCAGATATGGCCGGCACCTTCATCCTGTCGGGTCTGCTGCGTCCCGATGTGGCCAAGGAGCTGACCTTCACCGCCCGCGTCATCGACGGGCGAGAGGCCCATTCACTCGGTCTCGTCACCCGACTCAGCGATACCCCCCTCGATGATGCACTCGGACTCGCCGGCGAGATCGCGGCGCGCAGTCCCGGCGCGGTCCGAGGCGCAAAAGCGTTGTTCAACCGCATCAGTGCGTCGGGAGCCGCCGAGCAGTTCGCCGCCGAACGGGCGATGATCCACGCGCAGATCGGAACCGCGAACCAGATCGAGGCGGTCATGGCCGGCTTCGAGAAGCGTCCGGCGGTCTTCAGCGACTGAACGTCGGTGGCGCCGGCCGGTTCACATTCGCACGTCCATGAGGCGTTGTGGGCATCGCTGCATATGATGTGGGTCGTTCGGGCCAGCGTCGTCCCGGACTCCTTGAGCCCCGTCGCCCGTTCGGAAGTCCACGATGCACACCATGCCCGGCCCTGTCGGCCTCTACGACCCCCGTTTCGAACACGATTCGTGTGGCGTCTCCTTCGTCGCCCATATGAACGGTCATGCCTCGCATGATCTGGTGGTCACCGGTCTGCGCGCACTGACCAATCTCGAACATCGCGGTGCCACCGGCGCCGAGGCCGACTCCGGTGACGGGGCCGGCATCTTGATCCAGGTGCCGGATCGCTTCTTGCGCTCGGTTGTCGATTTCGACCTTCCCGCCGCCGGCTCGTATGCGGTGGGCCTCGCCTTCGCCCCGTCCGATGCCGAGGTGCGAGCTCGCGCCGAAGCCGCGATCGAGGCGATCATGGTCGCCGAGGGGTTGGAGGTGCTGGGGTGGCGGACCGTGCCCATCGAGCCCGACTGTCTCGGGGCCACGGCACGCGCTGCCATGCCGGGGTTCAGACAACTGTTCGTCGCCGGTCGCAACGCCGAGTCCGGTATCGACCTGGATCGGTTGGTGTTCGTGGCGCGCAAGCGCACCGAACATGAGTTGGTCGGCGACCTCGCCACCTATTTCTGCTCACTGTCATCGCGCACGCTCGTCTACAAGGGGATGCTGACGACTCCGCAGTTGAGCCAGCTCTACCCGGACCTGAGTGATGAACGTGTCGAGAGCGCGTTGTTGTTGGTCCACTCGCGGTTCTCCACCAACACCTTCCCGTCATGGCCGCTGGCGCATCCGTATCGGTATGTGGCCCATAACGGTGAGATCAACACCGTGCAGGGCAATCAGAACTGGATGCGTGCCCGCGAGGCGATGGCCGCCAGTGGACTGCTGCCGAATCTGGAGCGGGCGTTCCCGATCTGCACACCTGGCGCATCCGATACCGCCCGATTCGACGAGGTGCTCGAGTTATTGCACCTCGGCGGCCGCCCACTGCACCATGCGGTGCTGATGATGATCCCCGAGGCCTGGGAGAACAACACCTCGATGGATCCCAAGCGTCGGGCGTTCTATCGGTTCCACGCCAGTCTGATGGAGCCATGGGATGGGCCGGCATCGGTCACGTTCACCGATGGGACGATGATCGGTGCCGTACTCGACCGCAATGGTCTGCGCCCGAGCCGGTACTGGGTCACCGACGATGATCTGGTGGTGATGGCCTCTGAGGTCGGAGTGATCGATATCGATCCGGCCAAGGTCGTTTCCAAGGGCCGACTGCAGCCCGGCAAGATGTTTTTGATCGACACCGAACAGGGCCGCATCGTCGGTGACGACGAGATCAAAGACGCACTCGCAGCCGAGCATCCCTACGGGCAGTGGCTCGCCGATGGTCTCGTCGAGTTCGACGATCTCGCGGAGCGCGAGCATCGCGTCCTCGGCCCCGAGAGCGTGCTGCGGCGCCAACAGATGTTCGGGTACACCCACGAGGAGTTGCGCCTCATCATCGCCCCGATGGCCCGCGCCGGTGCCGAGCCGATCGGTTCGATGGGCACCGATACACCGCTCGCGGTGCTGTCCGAGCGTCCACGGTTGCTCTTCGACTACTTCCAGCAACTCTTCGCCCAGGTCACCAACCCGCCCCTCGATGCGATCCGCGAAGAGGTGGTGACGGCGGTGTCGTCGACGATCGGGCCCGAGGCGAACCTGCTCGCCCCCGGCCCGGAGAGCTGTCGCCAGCTCGCCATGCCGTTCCCGATCATCGATAACGACGAATTGGCCCGGGTGGTGCACGCCAACGACGAGGGCCGGTATCCCGACCTTTCCAGCCACACCGTCAGCGGACTGTTCCCCGCCGACAGCGGTGGTGAAGGTCTCGAACGTCGGCTCGACGAGATCTGTGCCGAGGTGTCGGGCGCCATCGATGACGGGGCGCGCCTCATCGTGCTGTCGGATCGCAATGCCGATGCCCTCGATGCTCCGATCCCGTCGCTGTTGTTGACCGCAGCGGTGCACCACCATCTGGTCCGCACCCGTCAGCGCACCATGGTCGGCCTGATCGTCGAATGCGGCGATGCCCGCGAAGTGCACCATATGGCGCTCTTGATCGGCTACGGCGCCGGGGCGGTGAACCCCTATCTGGCCTTCGAGAGCATCGAGGACATGATCGCTGCGGATTCGGGGCGCGGTCTGCACGGCCTCGGGGGGATGGACCCCGCACAGGCGGTCCGCAACTACATCAAAGCCTGCGGCAAGGGTGTGCTGAAGGTCATGTCCAAGATGGGCGTGTCGACGGTCGCCAGCTACACCGGCGCGCAGATCTTCGAGGCGATCGGCCTCGGTGACGAACTCGTCGAGCGGTACTTCACCGGGACCGTGAGCCGCATCGGCGGGATCGACCTCGATGTGGTCGCCACCGCAGTGCGGATGCGCCACTCGGTCGCGAACCCGATCCGTCCCGAAGAGCGCGCCCACCGCACCCTCGAACTCGGTGGTGAATACCAATGGCGGCGCGAGGGCGAACCCCACCTGTTCAACCCTGAGACGGTATTCAAACTCCAACATGCGACGCGCGCCAAGCGCTATGACATCTTCAAGGAGTACACCCGCGGCGTCAATGACCAGTCGCGCGCCCTGTTGACACTGCGTGGCCTGTTCAGATTCCGAGACGGGGTTCGCGCGCCGATCCCGATCGATGAGGTCGAACCGGTGTCTGAGATCGTCAAACGCTTCTCCACCGGGGCGATGTCCTATGGCTCGATCTCGGCCGAGGCCCATGAGACCCTCGCGGTGGCCATGAACCAGATCGGCGCAAAGTCCAACACCGGCGAGGGTGGTGAGGACCCCGATCGGCTGCATGACCCGGCACGTCGCTCGGCGATCAAGCAGGTGGCGTCGGGTCGCTTCGGGGTGACATCGGAATATCTGACCAACGCCGATGACATCCAGATCAAGATGGCCCAGGGCGCCAAGCCCGGCGAGGGCGGCCAACTCCCCGGCCACAAGGTGTACCCGTGGATCGCCACGACCCGCTATTCGACCCCCGGTGTCGGCCTCATCAGCCCGCCGCCGCACCATGACATCTACTCCATCGAGGATCTCAAGCAGTTGATCCACGATCTGAAGAACTCCAATCCGGCGGCGCGCGTCCACGTCAAGCTGGTCGCCGAGACCGGTGTCGGAACCGTGGCCGCGGGTGTCAGCAAGGCCAAGGCTGATGTGGTGCTGATCTCCGGCCATGACGGTGGCACTGGAGCGAGCCCGCTGACCTCGCTCAAACATGCCGGCGGCCCCTGGGAGCTCGGCCTGGCCGAGACCCATCAGACGCTGATGATGAACGGACTGCGCGATCGCATTGTGGTGCAGGCCGACGGTCAGATGAAGACCGGTCGAGATGTGGTGATCGCCGCATTGCTCGGCGCCGAGGAATACGGGTTCGCGACCGCGCCGCTGGTGGTTTCGGGGTGTGTGATGATGCGCGTCTGCCATCTCGACACCTGTCCGGTGGGCGTGGCCACCCAGAATCCCGAGTTGCGCAAACGTTTCACCGGAGCGCCCGAATTCGTGGTCAACTTCTTCGAGTTCATCGCCGAGGAGGTGCGCGAGCTCATGGCCGAGTTGGGCTATCGCACGATGACCGAGATGATCGGCCATGTCGAGTCGCTCGATATCGCACCGGCGGTCGATCACTGGAAGGCCCATGGTCTCGATATCAACCCGATCCTCGCCGACGCACCGAATCCGTATTCGCAGACCCGGTATCAGTCGGTGCCCCAGGACCATGGACTCGACGAGGCGCTCGATCAGGAATTGATCGCTCGCAGTCAGGCGGCGATCAATGACGCCCACCCGGTCGAGATCGAACTGCCGATCCGCAATGTGCACCGAACCGTGGGCACTCTGCTCGGCCATGAGGTGACGAAGCGCTGGAAGGGCGCAGGCCTGCCCGATGACACGATCAAGATCCATCTGCGCGGCTCGGCGGGACAGAGCTTCGGCGCCTTCGTGCCCGCCGGGATCACCCTGCGTCTCGAGGGCGATGCCAATGACTACCTCGGCAAGGGGCTGTCGGGTGGTCGGGTGATCCTGTACCCGGATCGATCGGCCACCTTCGTCGCCGAGGAGCAGGTCATCGCCGGCAACGTCATCGCCTATGGGGCGACGAGCGGCGAGATCTTCATCCGCGGCATCGTCGGCGAGCGTTTCTGTGTCCGCAACTCCGGGGCGCTCGCGGTGGTCGAGGGTGTCGGCGACCATGGATGTGAGTACATGACCGGCGGGCGAGTGGTGATCTTGGGCCGCACCGGCCGCAATTTCGGGGCCGGGATGTCAGGTGGTATCGCCTATGTCTGGGACCCGGAGGAAACCTTCGCCGATCGGATCAACTACGAGATGGTGCGACTCGAGGAACTCGAGGACGAGGACCGCAGCATGTTGGAGGTGACTCTCGGCCGGCATCTCGACTACACCGGTTCAGGGGTCGCTGAGCGTCTGCTCGGCGATCTCGATACCGCGCTGGCCCAGTTCCGCAAGGTGATGCCGCTCGATTACCGCCGGGTGCTCGATGTGATGCGCAGCGCATCCGATGACGGGCTCGATGAGGCGGCCACGGTCGAACGAGTGATGGAGGCTGCACGTGGGTGAACCGACCGGATTCCTGAAATGGGACCGACGGAGTCCCGAACGGCGCCCGGTCCCGGTGCGCCTGCGCGACTGGCGCGAGGTGTATGAGGACTTCGATCCCGAGGCACTGCGCGAGCAGGCGGGCCGTTGTATGGACTGCGGGATCCCGTTCTGCAACAACGGCTGCCCACTCGGCAATCTGATCCCGGACTGGAACGATCTCGTCTACCGGGACCATTGGCGCGAGGCCATCGATCGGCTGCATGCCACCAACAACTTCCCTGAGTTCACCGGCCGGTTGTGCCCGGCCCCATGCGAGGCCGCATGCGTGCTCGGGATCAACGCTGATCCGGTCTCGATCAAACAGGTCGAGGTGGAGATCATCGATCGGGCCTGGGATGAGGGCTGGGTGACCCCGCAGATCCCGAGCGTCTCGACCGGCAAACGTGTCGCCGTGATCGGCTCAGGCCCGGCCGGGCTGGCGGCCGCACAGCAGTTGACCCGCGCCGGCCACGAGGTCGTGGTCCTCGAACGCGCCGATCGGATCGGTGGCCTGCTGCGGTACGGGATCCCCGAGTTCAAGATGGAGAAGCGCCATATCGATCGTCGTCTCCAGCAGATGCGCGCCGAGGGCACCGAGTTCCGCACCAATGCGGTCGTCGGCGACAATATCGACATCGACGTGCTGGTGGCGTCATATGACGCGATCGTCCTGGCATGCGGTGCGACGGCATGGCGCGACCTGCCGGTACCGGGTCGTGAACTCGCCGGCATCCATCAGGCAATGGAGTATCTGCCCCATGCCAACCGGGTCCAAGAGGGTGATCTGGACACACCGCCGATCACCGCCGAGGGCAAGCATGTGGTCATCATCGGCGGTGGCGATACCGGGGCGGACTGCCTGGGCACCGCCCATCGTCAGGGGGCGGCGTCGGTCACGCAGCTCGAGATCATGCCCCGGCCACCCGATGAGCGTGCGCCGACGAATCCGTGGCCGCAGTGGAGTTTCGTCTACCGGGTCTCGTCTGCGCATGAAGAGGGTGGTGAACGGCTCTACAGCGTGAGCACCGAATCGTTCCTCGGGACCGAGGACGGCCGTGTGCGTGCGCTTCGGTTGCACGAGGTCACCTCCGTCGACGGCCGATTCGAACCGGTCGAGGGAACCGAGCATGAACTGCCGGCCGATCTGGTGCTGCTGGCGCTCGGGTTCGTCGGCCCCGAACAGGGGTCGTGGCTCGATCATCTCGGTGTCGACTACGACGGTCGTGGCAATGTCGTTCGCGCCGATGACTACCAGACGAACGTGCCCGGGGTGTTCGTGGCCGGTGATATGGGTCGTGGTCAGAGCCTGATCGTGTGGGCGATCGCCGAGGGGCGGGCCGCTGCGGCGGCGGTCGATCGCCATCTGATGGGCCAGACCCGTCTGCCGGCACCGGTCGCGCCGACCGATCGACCGTTGATGTAGTGATCTGAGCTCCCAATGCCCCGATCTCGGGGTGATGCCTCCGGTGGCGATCCACCGCCTACGCTATGGGCATGAAGTCACGACCTCTCGCTGTAACCTCAGTTCTCGGGATCGCAGTGCTCGCTGTGGTGCTCGTCGCCGGCTGTGGGAGCCAGGAGACCGGAGCCCGCACCACCCTGGCGCCGATCCAGCCCTCCAGCTATGTCGTGCGTGAGCCGGCGACGACGACCACCACGATCGAGATCGTCGAGACCGGGGTCACGGCCGATGATGAGGGCCGCGCCGAGACCGAACAGGAGTACACGGTGCAGTCCAATGACTCGGTCGGAGGCATTGCGAGCCGCTTCGGTGTCGAAGCAGCCGATCTCGCCGCCTATAACGACTGGGCGGACGGGGTTCGTCACACGATCTTCCCCGGTGATGTGATCCGGATTCCCCCCGGTGCTGTGATCCCCGCCGAGGCGACCACGACGACCACCACCGACCCTCGCGTCGGAGCCGACGGCGAATGCCAGCCGAGCACCTACACCGTGGT
>SKFX01000146.1 GCA_007117775.1 Ilumatobacteraceae bacterium | reverse complement strand
TGATCACCGCCGTGATCACCGGCCTGATCACTGGCCTGATCACCGGCCTGATCGAGATCGACATCGACCGGTGGGTCGTCAGCCATCTCGACCAGAACGGCGTAGTAGTACTCGGCGACATCGTCATCGAGGCATCCGAACGAGGACGGAAGCACCCAGTCGGGAGCGCGGAGCCCGTCGTGATACAGGTCGTCGTTGATCTCGGCGTCAGCCGCGATGTTCCAGCGCGTGGCACCTGCCTCGGTCTGAGCCGCCACACTGCGGGCCCGGCCGGCATGGTCACGGATCAGATGGTTGACCTCATGGATGAGCACGGTGGCGAGTTCGCTGACGCTCAGGGTCGCAGCGAACGACGCGTTGATATAGAGACGCCAGTGCACATCGACAGCCAATGTCGAGACCCGGTCGGTGAGCACCACCGGACACCGATACAGCACCGACGCGTAGTACGGCCGATGATGCGCGACCCAGAACCGCGCCGCCTGGAACTGGTCGGTGTCGAGTGGTGGGCCCGAGTAGTCGGCGGTGGTGAGATGATCGACCGACGACATTCAGCGACTCCCACCACCGGCCGTCTTCACCACCGCCGGCTTGGTCGACGGGCGTTTGGCCGGCGATCGTTTGGTGGACCGGCGTGGCTGAGACGGCGGCTTGGAAGCTGTCGCCGCCGATGACTCGGCCGTCGACTCAGCGGGGACGAAGATGCCCGCTGCGATGAGGACCGGGCCGAAGACCGTCAGTTCGTCGGGGACCTCAGCGTCGACGGGCCGTACCAGGGCGAGTTCGCGTACACCACCGGCAGCGATATCGACCGATCCGGCGGCTGCGATGGCAGCGAACACTCGCATCGCAGCGGTCCAGCGCGCCGGGGTGAGGCGTTCGAGGGCCGCGGTGGTCACCGCTGCCACCGTGGCGTGGATCTGATCGGAACGCTTCGGGCGCTGATACGAACCCGGATCGGCGAGCAATGCCTCAGGATCGGGCAGGTCGAGGTCGCGCTGATAGCTCAAGAACTCGATTGCGACGCCGTCTCCGACGAGGCCGGCGATCAGGCCGAGGTGGGCATCGGCGGAGATCCCGGTGCCATCGGCGGCCGCGAGCACGAGGCGCAGCGCATCCCAGGACCGCGGCGACGGCCACGCCAGTCCGGCGGATTCGTGGTGATCGGGGAGCTGATGGGCATGCGCCGGTCGTGCCGCCAAGAACCCGGCGATCACCGCCGCATGGTGGCTGATCCGGTCGCGCCAGTGCTCATCGATCGTGAGCGGCTGGGCCTCGGGCCAACGACCGAGCATCCCGGTGGCCACCACGGCGGGGTCGACCTCGAAGAACAGGTGCAAGAACCGGTTCGCCAACGGCGGGGTGAGATCCCAACCACCAGCGGCGACATCGGCCGGATTCGCGGCCGCCACCATGCGCACACCGTCGCCGAGCACGAGATCGCCGACGACGCGCTCGTGCACGACGCGCAACAGCGCCCGCTGGGTCGACGGTGTCGCCGTCGAGAGCTCATCGAAGAAGCAGATGGCATCGGTGGTCTCGCAGAGGCGTCGCGCCCAGTCCGGTGGAGCGAGACGCATGTCATCGCCGACGATGATCGGCAGGCCGGCGAAGTCGCTCGGTTCGCGCAGCGATGCCAGCACGGTCTCGATCGGCCAGCCGATGGCGGTCGCGAGGGCGTTGACCGTCGCGGTCTTGCCGGCACCGGGTGGGCCCCACAGCAGCACGGGCACATTGGCCGCCAGTGCCACCTGGAGCGCTTGATTGATCTGGTTCTGTTTCATGGACAACCTCGCAGTCGTGATGGGTGGGGTGATGGGGTGATCTCGGGCATCGTCAGCTGGCTCGACGAGGACGTTGCAGGAACCCGGGTTGGCGAACATGTCATCTCAGCCACGCGCTCTCGGGACCCGGGGGGTGGTATCGGGGCCGTATCGCCGGTGCCACTCCGCTTTGGCCGCGTCGCGCGCTGCGGCCTCGCGTCGCTGACGGGCGGACTCGCGCAATGTCACCGACACGGTCGAGGCCACCATCGGCTCGCGGTCGCGCCGCAATCGCAACAGCACTTCGCGGGCCACGGTGATGTTCTCGGCCAAGGAGAACCGCACCGCGGCGGACCGGTCGACGGCGAGACGATGGGCACAGTCGAGTGGGAGGTTGCGGGACGCGGCGGCGACAGCGCGGATCTCACGATGACGATCACGACTGGCGGCTGCGATCAGCTCGATGGGCACATCGGCGTGCTCGAGGATCTCGATGCGCATCCGCATCGGCATCGATCGATCCAGCGCCGCTGCCCATAACGCCGGTGAGTCATCTGCGCTGTCATACAACCAGCGCACGACCCCGACATCATCGATGCGTTCGGGCGCGACCGCCTCGGGAGGTGCCTCGACACGGAATGTCGCGGACATCTCGCTCAGATCTCCCGGCCAGACCAGACGATCGGCGACCGATTCGAGCAGCGCGCGACGCGAGGCCGACAGGGTGTCGAGGTGATTGCGCAGACAGTTGCGCGCCAGGCGACGGATCTGGCGGTCGTCATCGCCGAGCTGCATCCATGCGAGATCGCCGGTGACGGCCGTATGGCGAAGCAGTCCTCGACGTCCATACGGGGTCATCGGCGACGCAATGGCCTCGAGCACTGCGGTGGTCGCAGCATCATTGTTGGCCAGCGCTGAGCGAACCCCGGCATCATGGTCGTCGACGAGACGCATCAGCACCGATTCGTGGTCGCATAACAGCGCGACGCGCCGACGGATCAGCGTGGAACGATCCTTCGTCAACACCTCGAACACCTCGACCGAGTCGGCGGGATGCATCACCAGGTATTCGCGCACCCGCTCATCGCGACACTGCGTCGCGATGAGGAGCGCACTGATCGGTGCATCATCGTTGCGCGCCACCTGCAGCACCACCCTCGCGTCCGGGTCCGCAGCGAGGGCATCGAGGACCTCGGCCGGGCCGGGCTGGCGGGCGATCCGGGCGCGCAC
>SKFX01000220.1 GCA_007117775.1 Ilumatobacteraceae bacterium | reverse complement strand
CTGCCGACAGTTGATCGAATGTCAGTTCGACTGCTGCTGGTGATGCCATGACGACATAGTGGCCCGACACCATCGCACCGCGCTCGGCGAGTGCACCGAAGGCCGCTCGCAGGCGACGGCGCAGCCGATTGCGGACCACCGCAGTGCCGACGGCCCGGCCGATAGCGAAACCGAGGCGCGGTGGGGAATCGGAGGCCTCCACGATCACTTGGGACCACAGGGAACGATTCACGATCTGATCGCCAACCTCGGGCCGGATCCTCACGCCGTCACGGCGCAGTCGTTCGAACTCGTGACGGTGCCGAACCCGCCAGATCACACCGTGAGCCGGGCGCGACCCTTGGCACGACGGGACTTGAGCACGGCGCGACCGGCGCGGGTGCTCATCCGTGCACGGAACCCGTGCTTCTTGGCCCGACGACGGGCATTTGGTTGATAGGTGCGCTTCATGACGTTCTCCTGTGCGTGGCGTTCGCATTGTCGCCCGACCGGCCCCGAGGCCGTACGGGTTCACTCCGACCGTCTCACCGCGACATCACGCCGGGCGTGGACTCCCCAGCGATGCGGTCACAACCTCACGAGTCGGACTTCACAAGGCTACGGCCGCGCGCCGCACAGCGACAACTACAGCGAGCACTCAGCCACATTTTCGCGCGCCGTTGGTCGTCTGCTAGGTTGCACGATCCGTCGGAACATCGATCCACACCCTGTGGATAACATGTGGAGACCTCGGAGTGTCAGTGTGGACGACCGGGGGATCACCACACCGCGATACCGCCGACCACCACCTCACAGGCGGCCGTCACCGACACCGCAGACCACGACCGCAGACCACGAACATGCAGACCACCAGCACCGACCCATCGGCCGATACGGCCCCACAGATCAGGCGATCGCGTCCATGAGTGACCACGTGGAGATCTGGGATTCCATCGCCGCCAATCTGCGCGATCAGCTCGCCGACTCGGTCTGGCTGTCGACGTTCCAAGAAGTTGAAGCGACCGGCTGCACCGATGCCACCCTGACCCTGGCGGTGCCGAGCACCCTGACGCGCGACCGCATCTCCAATCGCTATCTGCCGATGATCACCGAATCGATGCGCGAACTCGGATTCGCTGAGCGCGAGGTGGTCATCGAAGTGGACACCGCAGCCAGCGTCGCCACCGAGGAACCGGTGCAGCTGAACGTGGATCTCGAGTCGGCGCTGCCGGCACCCAGCGTCGACGATGCCGGCTTGAACCCCCGCTACACCTTCGACACCTTCGTGAAGGGGCTCTCGAACCAGTTCGCCCTCGCGGCGGCGCTGCGGGTGGCCGAAACCCCGGCACGGTCGTACAACCCCTTGTTCATCTACGGGTCGGCCGGTCTCGGCAAAACCCATCTCTTGCATGCCATCGGCCAATACGTGCGGATCAACTACCACCACCACGAGGTGCGCTACGTCTCCACCGAGACGTTCATGAACGAATATGTGGACGCCATCCGCGCCAACTCGATGGCGCATCTTCGCCGTCGGTACCGCGATGTCGACGTGCTGTTGATCGACGACGTGCAGTTCCTGGAGGGCAAAGAGGGTCTCCAAGAGGAGTTCTTCCACACCTTCAACTCACTGCACGGCGCCAATAAGCAGATCGTGATCTCGAGCGATCGCATGCCCGATGCCATCCCCACCCTGGAAGAACGCCTGCGAGGCCGCTTCAAATGGGGCCTCATCACCGATATCCAGCCGCCGGACCTCGAGACCCGTCTCGCCATCTTGCGCAATAAGGCCGAACGTGACCGCGTCGAAGTCCCCGACGACACCTTGGAGTTCATCGCCTCCAATATCACCAGCAACATCCGCGAACTCGAGGGCGCCCTGATCCGCGTCACCGCCTATGCCAGTTTGAACCGGGAACCGATCACCACCGAGTTGGCCCAACAGCAACTGGCGGATCTGTTGACCGAGACCCGGCCGCGGGTGCGCACCGAACGCGAATTGCTCGATGAGATCGCCGGCCAGTTGGGCTTCGAGGTGGCCGATCTGTGCGGCAAGTCCCGCCAGCGTCCGCTCGTGACCGCCCGCCAGATCGCCATGTACCTGTTCCGGGACCTCACCGATCTCAGCTATCCGAGTATCGCTCGGATCTTCGGCGGCCGCGATCACACCACGGTCATCCACGCCGTGGAGAAGATCCAAAAGCAGATGGGTGAACGCCAGCAGATCTACCAGCAGGTCACCGAACTGCAGAACCGGCTGAAGGCCTGACACGATGACGCTCGGGTGTGCACAGCGCGGTGGATACACGGTGGATCGACCGGGTCTCGCAGTGGACAGTGCCGCGTTGTCCACCGAATCACATCGCTGCAAGACGCGCGCTGTGTGGTTCGCGCCATCTCCATGTGTACGACAACCGATGCCCTACGCTGGGCCGACGGTGTCTTGTCCACAATCCACACCCCCTACTACCACTACTGAGTTGTCTACACACTTCAAGGAAAGAGAACCATCGTGAAGTTCCGATGCGAACGCGACGTCCTCGCCGATGCCCTGTCCACCGCCGGCCGAGCTGCGGCCTCCCGCACCGGCGCCTTCCCGGCATTGTCGGGGATCCGGCTCCGATTGAGTGCTGACTCACTGGTGATGACGGGCACCGATCTCGAATTGACCATCGATCTCGACGTCACCGTGGCCGGCGAACGCGACGGCGCCACGGTGCTGCCGGCACGACTCGCGGCTGACATCGTCAAGAACCTCCCGAGCGGATCGGTGGAGTTCAATCTGGCCGATGACGAGATGCGCATCAGCGCCGGCCGGTCCCAGTTCTCGGTGCGACCGCTGTCGGTGGACGATTTCCCCCAGCAGCATGTCGACGCCGCTGGCACGGTCACCATGTCGAGCGAGGACATGGCTGAAGCACTCAGCCAGGTGGTGCGCGCCGCCAGCTCCGATGAGTCGCGGATCCAGTTGACCGGTGTCTTGATCGCCGCTGAGGAGAACGGCCTCAAGATGGT
>SKFX01000063.1 GCA_007117775.1 Ilumatobacteraceae bacterium | reverse complement strand
GATCACCGCATTGTTCTGCACCGACGGCTCGGGTCTGTCGATGCGGGCGTTGTGCCTGGCGCGCCGGGTGGTACGCGAACCGGCCCGGGTGGTGGTGGCCACGGTGATCGACGCCGAGGATCCCGTCACCGTCAGCGGTCTCGGACACACCGCTGCGGTGCTCAGCCCGTCCGATCTCGAGCGCATCAGCCGCGACCGGATCGATGAGGCCCACCGGGTCCTCCAGCGCACTGTGGCCGAACTCGGATGCCGCGATGCCGAGATGGTGGTGCTGCAGGGTGATGCCGGTGTCGAACTGGTGCATCTCGCCGAATCGATCTCGGCATCGGTGGTCGTGGCAGGAACCCGTGGTCGCGGCGGCTGGCGTCGGGCGGTGCTCGGGTCGGTGTCGGACCACCTGGTGCGCCACGGCCCGTGTCCGGTCCTGACCGTGCACGTCGACGAGGCCTGATCGAGTCAAACGACGACCGCCGAGCAGCCGTCGGTCGTCGCTCGGCGGTCCCCCGGTATTGACAGCCGTATGCCATGAATTGAATTAGGCTCACCGGCCATGTCGAAACGTTCGAATTCCAAGGCGCTCACCAAGCAGTCATGGGGTGTCCTCAAACAGCACCGCTATCTGCTGAAATTCCCACTCGTCGGATTCCTGGTGGCGCTGGTTCCGATGGCGCTCGCCGCCGCAGCCGGCATCGGTGCTGCGATCGCCCAGGACAACGAGAACACCCCGCAGGTGGTGATCTTCGGTGCGCTGTTGGTGCTGTTCATGTTCATCACCGCCCTGATCGGCAATGTGTTCGCCGGTGGACTGGTGACCGCGGTATCGCGCGAATTGCAGGGCCGACCCAGCTCCTTCGGCGACGGCGTGTCATCGGCGATGGGCCATCTCGGCACACTGTCGAAGTGGTCGTTCATCCAGTTGGTGGTGTCATTCATCATCAGCCGCATCCAGGGCAGCGGCGGTGGCGGTGCCGCATCGGGGATCCTGCGCAGTCTGCTGGCCGCCACCGCCGGCATCTTGTGGTCGTTGGTGACATTCCTGGTGATGCCGGTGCTCATGAACGAAGACACCAAGGTGGTCGCGTCGATCAAGCGCTCAGCCGAACTGTTGAAGGGCCGCTGGGGCGATCAGATCAAGGGCCGGGTCCGCATCGGTGGCTTTTTGATCTTCGTCATCGTCATCCCGGCCATCATCGCGCTCATCGCCGGTGTGGCGCTGTCGATCTCGGGTGGGATCTCACTCGCTGTGGGCGTCCCCCTGATCGTCTTGGGAGTGTTCGGGTTCGGTCTCGCACTGCTCTTGGCCCAGGCGGTCCAGGGTGTGTTCGCCACGGTGCTGTATCTCTACGCCGTCAACGGCACCGCACCGGAGGGCTTCACCGAGGAACAACTCGCCGGCGCCATCACCCCGAAGTGAGTCGCTGATCGTTCAGTGCCCGGCGCTCCGGGCGCGCTCGGCGAAGACCACTGCGGCCGCAGCGCCGACGTTGAGCGAGTCCACCGCATCGTCGACGGGGATCCTCACCCGCCGGTGGCAGCGCGCCATCGTCGCTGACTCGAGTCCGGGCCCCTCCGCACCGAGGACCACGGCGAGGCGCTCGGGCATCGCAAGGCCGCGGTCCCACAGCGACACCGCATCATCGGCCGGGGTCATCGCCCAGGTCTCGAATCCGTGCCCGGCGATCGTGTCGAGTGCATCTGGCCACGGTGTGGCGCGCACGACCGGGAGCGTCAGCACCGCCCCCATCGACACCCGCACACTGCGCCGGTAGTACCAGTCGATACAGCGCGGGTCCACCACCAGCGCATCGACACCGAGGGCGCGTGCCGATCGGGCGATGGCGCCGAGGTTCTCCGGGTCGTTGAGACCCTCGAGCACCGCGATCGTGTGCGAGGATCTCAGGACCTCATCGAGCGACGGCGGCGGTCGACGATCGGCGGCCGCCACCGCACCGCGGTGCAGATCGAAGCCGACGATCTCGGCGAGTTCGGCGCGGCTGACCACATGGATCGGCGCATCGAGTCCGACGAGACCGGAATCGGTGTCGTCGGCCATGCGGTCATATGCGGCCTGGGTCAACAGCACCGATCGCACCCGATGGCCCGATGCGATGAGGCGGGCGATGGCGGTCGGGCCTTCGGCGATGAAGAACTCGTCACCCTCGATCGCGGTTCGCGCCGCCTGATCGTTCAGTCGCCGATAGTCGCCGTAGGGATCGGTCGGTGGTGGCGCGGCGGAGTGGGCCATGGGGGTGAAACTAGGCGATGGACACTCTTAGGCTGAGGTGGTGAGCACCACCTTGCAGCGAGTTGTCATCGTCGGTGGATCCCTGGCCGCGATGCGCGCCGCGGAGACCCTGCGCCAGATCGGCTTCACCGGCTCCATCGCGATGGTGTCGGCCGAGGACCATCTGCCCTATGACCGACCACCTCTGTCCAAACAGGTGCTCGACGGCCGCTGGGAACCCGAACGCACGGCGCTGCGCCGACCAGAGGTGATCGAGGAACTGGCGATCGACTGGCATCTCGGGGTATCGGCATCGGGTCTCGATCTGGATCAGCGTCGCGTCGCCCTCTCCACCGATGAGGTGTTGGACTTCGACGGCCTCATCATCGCGACCGGTGCCTCGACGAGAACCCTGCCGGCCTCGGTGACCGAGCAGGTGAGCGATACCGGCCCCACCGTGGTCGAGTTACGCACCCTCGATGATGCGGTCGCACTGCGCGATCTCATCGCTTCGGGAGACCGCCGGCTGGTGGTGATCGGCGCCGGCTTCATCGGCCTCGAGGTCGCCGCCGCGGCGCGCCGTCTCGGCAATCACACCGTGGTCATCGAGGCCGGCCCGGCACCGCTGATGCGCGGTCTCGGCGCCGAGATGGGTTCGGCGATCGCAGCGGTCCACACCGATGCGGGCACCGACCTGCGCTGTGGGGCGCAGGTGATCGGGATCGACGACCGCGGTGTCACCGTCCAAGTCGGCCACACCGCCGAGGTGATCGAGGCCGATGTGGTGGTG
>SKFX01000054.1 GCA_007117775.1 Ilumatobacteraceae bacterium | reverse complement strand
GTGCGATTGTCGTGCTGTTCTTGTTCGTGATCATGCTGCTCGGTGTCGACACCAGCGAGAACCTCTCGGTGGAGCCGCTGCGGATCCAGCGTCCCCTCGCGGTGGTGATCGGCGCCGGTTTTGTGGTGCTCGTCGGTGCTGCAGTGGTGCGCACCCGGGCCACGATCGCCCGCGGCCCCGAACTCGAGGCGTCGGGAGACTCCAATATCCGTCTCTTGGCCCGCAATCTGTTCAGCGATCAGGTGCTCGCCTTCGAGCTCACCTCGGTGCTGTTGATCATCGCCGTGGCTGGAACCGTGTTGATGACGCGCCGCCAGCGTCGTCATGAGGACGGTGATCCGGCCGCATGGTGAACCACTTCGAGATGCTTTCGCCGGTTGGGTCGCCCATCTTGGCGCTGTCGGCGCCGACCACCACCTGGTACTTGCTGTTATCGGCGTTGTTGTTCGGTATCGGGGCCACCGGTTTGTTGATCCGGCGCAATCCGTTGGTGATGTTCATGTGCATCGAGTTGATGCTCAACGCGGTCAATCTGTCGTTCGTGGCCTTCGCGGTTCGCTTCGGCGATATCAGCGGCCAGACCGCGGTCTTCTTCGTGTTGGTGGTCGCTGCTGCCGAGGTCGTGGTCGGCCTCGGGATCATCGTGTCGATCATGCGCCGACGCTCGGGCACCACCGTCGACGACCTGGCGGAACTGAGGGGCTGATCCATGGCTGAATACGTCTGGTTGATCCCTGCCCTGCCACTCGTCGGTTTCGTGATCCAGCTGGTGTTCGGTCGCCGGCTCGGCGATCCGACGGCCGGTTATGTCGCCGCCGCGATGGTCTTCGGTTCGTTCGCAGCAGCCGTTGCGACGTGGTTCGATCTGCTCGGCCGCCCCGAGGCCGACCGCTCTGAGGTCGTGACACTGTTCTCATGGATGCCCGTCGGTGACCTCGGCGTCGATATGGCGCTGTTGGCCGATCCGTTGAGCATCGCCATGGTGCTGTTCGTGACCGGGATCGCCGGTCTCATCCATCTGTTCGCCGTCGGGTACATGCACGGGGATCCGAAGTTCTCCAAGTTCTTCATGTACCTGAACCTGTTCGTCACCGCCATGGTGGTGCTGGTGCTCGGTGAGAACCTGCTGGTGACGTTCCTCGGCTGGGAGGGCGTCGGCGTCTGCTCGTATTTCCTGATCTCGTTCTGGCATACCCGCGATTCGGCCGCCACGGCGGGCAAGAAGGCCTTCATCACCAACCGGGTCGGCGACCTCGGTGTGATGCTGGCGATGTTCCTGACCTTCGGTGCGCTCGGATCGCTCAGCTATTCGGCACTCAATTCCGCAGCTGAGACCGGCGCACTGGCCACCTCGACGGCGACGGCGATCGCCCTGTTGTTGTTCCTCGGAGCGGCGGGCAAGAGCGCGCAGCTGCCGCTCTACTTCTGGCTGCCCGACGCCATGGAGGGCCCCACCCCGGTCTCGGCGCTGATCCACGCCGCGACCATGGTGACCGCCGGGGTCTTCGTCTTGGTGCGGGTCAACCCGGTCATCGCCGTCGCCGAGCCGTGGGCGGCCTCAACGATCGCGTGGGTCGGGGTCATCACCGCGTTGTTCGCCGCGACGATCGCGGTCTCCCAGACCGATATCAAGAAGGTGCTGGCGTATTCCACGGTGTCCCAGCTCGGGTTGATGGTGCTGGCGGTCGGCGTCGGCGGCTATGTGGCGGCGATCTTCCACATGATCACCCATGCCGCGTTCAAGGCGCTGTTGTTCCTCGGATCGGGATCGGTGATCCATGGGATGCACGAGGAACAGGACATGCGAAAGATGGGTGCGCTTCGGGTGCTGATGCCCATCACCGCGGCGACGTTCATCATCGGCTGGTTGGCGATCGCCGGTGTTCCGCCGTTCTCGGGTTTCTGGTCCAAAGACGAGATCTTGTTGTTCACTGCGGCACGTTCGCCGGTGCTGTACGTGCTGGCACTCGCCACGGCGCTGTTGACCGCGTTCTACATGACCCGCCAGGTCATCATGGTGTTCTTCGGTGAGGTGCGTTGGGACTCCCATGCTGAGGACCATGGTGCCCACGGCGAGTTCAAGCCGCATGAATCGCCGCCGATCATGCTGGTGCCGCTGGTGGTCCTGGCGGGACTCGCAGCGGTGCTCGGTGTGATCCAGCTGCCCAGTCTCGGATTCATCCCCGATGGTTGGCGGTATCGCCTCAGTGACTGGTTGCACCCGATCCTCGAATTCGGGGAGGCCGATATCAAGACCACCAGCGCGTATTCGAATATGACGCTGTTGGCAGTGTTGGCCACCGTGGTGGCGCTCGTCGGGATCGCAGTGGCCTATCTGATCTACCAGCGCCAGGCGATCCGGCCCATCGAACCCGAGGTCCTCGCCGAGGGCTGGTATTACGACCGCACGATCTCGGGGTTCATGGGCGGCCCGGGCCGCCGTGCGTTCGAGGCGACCGCTGAGTTCGACCGACGTGTCGTCGACGGTGCCGTGACCGGGACCGCGACGGGTGCACTGGCGCTCGGCCGGCAGTTGCGTCGCACCCAGACCGGGTACATGCGCGGCTATGCGAGCCTGATCGGGATCGGTGTGGTGGCGTTGCTGGTGTGGTTCGTGTTGGTGCGGGGGATGGGCTGATGGGCCAATTCCCGATCCTGACCACGCTGGTGCTCCTGCCTGCGTTCGGCGCGCTCGCGGTGATGCTGATCGGGGCGCGACGACCTGAGTACATCAGGGTGACCGCACTGGCCACCTCGGTGATCACCGCTGCGCTCAGCGTCTGGTTGCTGGCATCGTTCGAGACCGCCGATGGTGGCTTCCAGTTCGTCTCCAAACATCCATGGATCGAGGCCTGGGGCATCTCCTGGCATCTCGGTGTCGACGGGATCTCGTTGTTCTTGGTGGTGTTGACCGGGGTGCTGTTCCCGCTCGCCATCGTCGGTGTCGATCCCCATGAGTCGAGCGGGTCGGGTATCAAGCGCTACTACGGCTGGCTGCTGCTGTTGCAGACCGGCATCATGGGCAGCTTCTTGAGC
>SKFX01000022.1 GCA_007117775.1 Ilumatobacteraceae bacterium | reverse complement strand
TCAGGCGCTGAGATAGGCGATCAACGCGTCGCGCAGGTGCACTGGATCGTCGATCCCACAGAGCTCGCGTGCTGAGTGCATCGACAGTTGCGGTACGCCGACGTCGACGGTGGCGATGCCGAGGCGCGTTGCGGTCAGTGGCCCGATCGTCGATCCGCAGGGCATGTTGTTGCGTGAGACGAACACCTGGGAGGGGACCGACGCATCCCGGCATGCTTGCTCGAAGATCGTCGCCGACTCCGCCGAGGTCGCATAGCGTTGATTCGAGTTGATCTTGATGGCGGGTCCGCGGTTCACCAGCGGAGCGTGCTCGGGATCGTGGCGTTCGCTGTAGTTCGGGTGCACAGCGTGGGCGTTGTCGGCTGAAACGCACACCGAGTGGGCAAGTGAGCGAAACAGATCATCCCGGCTGCCGCCGAGATGCGTCACGATGCGCTCGAGGACCTGTTCGAGCAGCGGTCCGCTTGCACCGGAGGCTGACTGGGAGCCGACCTCCTCGTGATCATTGAGCACGATCAAGCGGTGATGCTGGGTCGAAGGTGCATTCGAGGCGGCGATGAGCGCGTCGATCCCAGCCCAACATGACACCAGATTGTCCAGGCGGCCACTGGCCAGCAGTGACGCGTCAGCACCGATGACCGCAGCGGGCTGAAGATCGAACAAGCACAACTCCCACCATGACGGAGCATCGATGGAGCATTCTTGGGCAAGCCAGGACTCGAAGTCGCCGTTGCCAGCACGACCTGAACCCCAGACCGGGGTGAGATGCTGTTGAGGATCGAGACGGAGGCCTTGGTCGTTGACACCGCGATCGAGGTGGATCGCGAGCTGTGGAACCCTCGCCACGGGCCTGCGGATCTCGACGAGGGTGCTGTGGCCATCATGTGACAGCACTCGCCCGGCGATACCGAGATCCCGGTCCAGCCAAGAGTTCAGCAACACCCCGCCGTACACCTCGACTCCCAGCTGTCGCCAGCCGTGGCGTTGGAGATCGGGCCGCGGTTTGATCCGCAGACACGGAGAGTCGGTATGGGCGCCGATGATCCGAAAGCCGGTCGACGCCGATGCTTCGGGTGCCAACTGCCAAGCGATCAACGCACCGGCTTGGACCAACACGCCACACTGTGGCAGCTCGTGCCATGGGTCCCGTCGGTCGACCTCTGTGAAACCTGCGGTGAGCAGTCGCTGCCGTGCGTTGTCGGCGGCATGGAACGGGGACGCAGAGCTGTCGAGATACGACATCAGATCACCCACCGCCTCTGGGGGGCTGGTCCTGACCGGATTCGTAGCATTCATCTGAGTCCCACCCGCAGTTCGATCGCATCGCGCAGATGCGCCGTCTCATTCAAGGTGACCACCGAGCGTTCGCCACTACTGGCCGCAGCGACGCGATGGACCGATGTGTAGTCCGGGTAGAAGAACCCGTTGGCGCCATCGATTCCGAGGATCCGGGCGAGGTAGCTGTTGATGACCCCTCCATGACAGACGATTGCCGCGCGTTCGCCCCGATGGTTTGCGATAATCGACTCGATGCTGTCTGCGACCCTCCGATGGAAGACTTCGCGTGGTTCGTCTCCCTCCCATTCCCCGGAGACGAGCGCCTGCCATCGTGGATCGTTGGTCGCTTTGAGCTCCTCGATGGGGATGTACTCGGGAGCATTCCGGTCCCACTCCGCCAGGCCGTCGCTGACGTTGATCGCCATGCCGAGGCGCCGACCGACGTGTTCGGCCGTCTCAGCAGCCCGCCGTAGTGGGCTGCTGTAGAGACCATGGATCGTTTCAACGTGGAGATAATCGGCCAACAGGGCGGCCTGTCGCTCTCCGATCTCAGACAGTTGTGGGTCCGCTGCACCGTCGGCGGCGGCGACGCGCACGGGAAGTGCGTGTCTGATCAGCAGCAGTTCCATCCGAACAGATAACCACCAATGGCCAGAAGAACCAAGATCGTGGCCACGCTCGGGCCGGCGACCGATGATCCAGAGGTGCTTCGCAGCACCCTGGCATCAGGTGTCGACGTGGTCCGTCTCAACTTCAGTCACGGAAGCCTGGACAGCCATCTCGAACGTATCGCTGCGGTGCGGGCGTTCAGCCGCGATATCGGGCGTTCGGTCGCGGTGCTGGCCGACCTCCCCGGCCCGAAGATCCGAGCAGGAGAGTTCGGTGATGCCGAGGTGCAGTTCGTCGCCGGTGATCGCGTCAGCCTGCGCGTCGGTGACCGTGTCAGCACTGCAGAGCTCATCGAGGTCGATTACCCGGATCTGATCGATGATGTCTCGCCGGGTGACGTCATCGCGCTCGGTGATGGTGACATTACGTTGCGGGTGACTGATATCGGTGACGATGTGCTCATCGCAGAGGTCGAGTCCCCCGGCCGTACGCAGGGTCGGCCCGGCGTCCACCTCAGTGCCGAACGTGTTCGGCTGGTGTCGCCGACACCATTGGATCTTGAACTTGCCGGGCAGATGGTTGAGGTGGGTGTCGAGTATCTGGCGGTGTCGTTCGTTCGCAGTGCAGATGACATCGAACGTGTGCGAGAGGTGGCTGGCGACCGCGCCCTGCTGGTGGCCAAGATCGAGACCGGGCCGGCGGTGGAACACCTCGAGGCGATCATCGGGGTGGCCGATGCGGTCATGGTGGCACGCGGTGACCTCGGAATCGACCGCCCGCTCGCCGATGTGCCGCACCTGCAGAAGCGCATCATCCGACGCTGTGTGGAAGCGGGGACACCGGTGATCACTGCGACTCAGATGCTCGAATCGATGGTGCACGCCCCGACGCCGACGCGAGCCGAGGTGAGCGATGTGGCGAACGCCGTCTTCGATGGCACCGATGCGGTCATGCTGTCTGGCGAGACGGCCATCGGCCGCGATCCAGCACGTGTGATCACCACGATGGACTCCATCGTGGTGCGCGCCGAGGTCGAGGCCGACTACGAACAGTGGGCGGTGCGGATGGGTCGGAACCTGAGTCCGGTCGCCGGTGCTGATCGTGTCACCTCCGCGATTGCGCATGCCGCCTCGCAAGCAGCGCGCGACCTCGGTGTCGACGCGATCCTGTGTTGTACGAGAACTGGTCGCACAGCTCGTGCCATGGCGCGTTTTCGGCCTCGGGCCCCGTTGCTTGCGCTGTCGCCCAATGCATCCACGGCCTGTGCGCTGGCCATGTCGTGGGGTGTTGACCCGATCCAGATGGCCGGTTCGGCGAGCACTGATGAGCTGGTCTGGCTCGCGGTCGATACCGCGGTGCGCGCTGGTCGGCTGCAACCGGGTGCAACCGTGATCGTCCTGGCAGGAGCGCCTGATCGGCCGAGTACCGCTGCGACCGATGTGATGCGGGTGGTCACACTGCGATGACATCGGGCCGGGCGGACCGCCCGGGCCGGGTCTGGACGGCTGTGAGCGGGGAGGGCCCGGGGCCCAAGGTCATCTTGATCCATGGCTCGCTCGATCGATCGGCAGGGTTGTTGCGCCTGGCGCGGCGTCTGGACCTCGATCGCCGTGTCGTGCGGTATGACCGTCGTGGATACGGCCGATCACGCCACCTCGGTGGACCGTTCGACCTTCGAGCCCACCTCGGGGATCTCTCATCGTTGCTCGACGGAGCACCGACGGTGCTGTTCGGTCATAGTTTCGGTGGCGCGTTGGCGCTCGCAGCGGCGATCGACCTCGGACCGACGATCGCGGGAGTGGCGGTCTATGAACCACCGATGATCTGGGAGCCATGGTGGCCTCGGGCCAACCAGGATCAATCCCCACCCGAGGATGTCGCAGAGGCCTTCATGCGACGTCTGATCGGTGATCAGCGTTGGGATCGCCTCGGAGCTGCGACCCGGCGAGCGCGCCGGTCTGAGGGCCCGGCATTGGTCGCAGAACTGGAATCGCTCGGCCGAGAGTGGCGCTGGGATCTCGGTGCGGTGCGATGTCCGGTGCTCGTGATCCGTGGCGCTCTGGCGCGTGAGCATCATCAGCGGGCCGCTGACGAGATCATCGCGTCGTGTCGCGATGCGAATCTCGTGGTGGTCGAGGGCGCCGGGCACTTCGGCCCCAACACACATCCAGACCTCGTTGCTGCAGCCATCGGCGGCTTTGCACCGCTCTCAGCTGCGCAATGACACCTTCTCACTGACGAAGTGTGACCTCTTGGCCGAAGAAGGTGCACACAACGCGAGAGCTCTCCGCAGTGAGGGAATTGCGTAACAAGTCAGCACAGGTGTCGAGCGAGTTCCGCTGGGTCCAGACCAAGGCTGCGAGCAGACCGAAGATCGCCAGCATGGCGAGTTTCTGGGCAACCGATTTGAGCAGAACCGCCGAGCCGATGGCCAAGACGCCGAAGGCGCTGGCGAGAATCACCGCCACGGTGCGTGCGGTCTCCAAGCTGATGGCGGACATTGCCTCACATTAGGCGTTGGAACATGCCCGATGTCGGAGCCTCGGGGTATCGCCTCACCGGGCGGCCTCCTAGACTCGCAGCCATGTCCGAGCATTCGATTTCGATGTCATCAGGCCTCCCTTCGACGGTGCTGCCCCCCGAACCCGACGAGTTCATCTCCCGCCTCGACGCAGCGCGCGAATCAGCAGATGCCCGCGGGGGAGTCGGAGCGCTGGTGGCCGAACGACCGCGGTCGCTGTTCGCGTGGGCGGCACTCGGTGATACCGAGGCTGACACGATCGGGCGCTATGCGGCCTACCGGGTCGGCTACCACCGCGGTCTCGACGCGCTGCGCGCCAACGGATGGCGCGGTTCGGGCTACGTGCGAGGGTCTGAGCCCACCAATCTGGGTTTCCTGCGATGCCTCGAAGGTCTTGCACTGATGGCCGAGGCGATCGGTGAAGCCGATGAAGCGGAGCGCTGTCGCATCTTTCTGGCGCAGCTCGATCCCGCCTCCAGCGCTTCGTCTTGACAGAGACCGCTGCGATGGTCGCCGCCGCCGTGCTCGTCGGTGGTCGGAGTCGCAGATTCGGCAGTTCGAAAGCTCTGGCGCTCGTCGATGGGGTCCCCATGGCCGGGCGCGTCGCGACGGTGCTCGAGGCTGGGGGATGCCAGCCGGTCGTCTTCATCGGTGGATCCGACCACGAGGTGGAGGCGCTGGCATCCACGCGACGAATGCATATGCGCGATCGATGGCCCGGAGAGGGGCCGCTCGGTGGTGTGCTGAGCGCACTGTTGGCGTTCGGGTCGCCGGTGGTGGTGGCGGCCTGCGATCTGGTCGATCTGGATGCCGAGACGGCCCGGGCGGTGATGGTCGACAGCGATGCCGACGTCGTGATCGCCGTCGCAGCGGGTACACGGCGGGCTCTTGCTCGCTGGAAGCCGTCATCGCTGTACGGTGTGCTCGAGCACTTCAGCGACGGTGAACGGGCCCTGCTCGGGACTCATCTCGACGATCCTGCGATGCGGGTCCATGAGGTCGCAGTGGACCCCGAAGTGGTCACGGATCACAATCGGCCCGATGCACTGGCCGCCCACGGCCGCCTCAGCCGCAATGTCGTCAGCGCTGAGGAGATACCCCATGTGGGGCAGACGCCTCCGATTGCTATGGTCTCTGCGGTGATCCCCCATATCGATATCGATGGTCTCGCCTCACTGCTCGAGGCCGGTCCGGTTCGCCTCGTTGATGTTCGCGAGACTGATGAGTTCGAGACGGGCCATGTGCCCGGGGCGGTGTCGATACCGCTCAGCGAACTATCCGACCGTGTGGACGAGTTGCGGGGTGACGACGATCTGTACGTGATCTGTGCAGCGGGTTCGCGGTCCCAGATGGCGTGTGAGTTCGCATCGTCTCATGGCATCGACGCGATCAATGTCGACGGTGGTACGGGCGCGTGGGTCCGCTCTGGGCGCGCGGTCGTGATCGGGGACTCGTGACCGAACCCGATCACGTCGATTTCACCTGGATCGACTCAAATGAGGCGCTGCGCGACGCCATCGAAGCGCTGATCAACCAACCTCAGTATGCGCTCGATACCGAATTCCATCGCGAGCGGACCTTTTTCCCGGCACTTGCACTGGTCCAGATCGCATGGCCTGGCGAACTGGTGCTGATCGATCCGCTCGCGGTCGATATCACTGCGTTGGCCGATCTGTTCAATGCTGATTGTGAGGCGGTGCTGCACGCTGCTCAACAAGATCTCGATGTGCTCTCCCATGCCGTCGGAGCGGTGCCCAAACATCTCTTCGACACCCAGATCGCGGCCGGTTTCGCCGGCTACGGGACACCGTCACTCGGATCGCTGCTCCAAGGTGAGATCGGCGTGACCCCGGCCAAAGGTGACCGTCTGACCGACTGGCTGCGTCGTCCGTTGACCGCCGAACAGCTGCAGTACGCGGCCAATGACGTGGCCTATCTGCTGGAGGTTCGGCGACGTCTGGGGGAGCGACTTGCCGAGCAGGGCCGGGAACAATGGGTTCGTGAGGCGGTGGAGGATCTGTTGGCCAAACCGATCTCCGGAGCGGCTCCGGAGATGGCCTGGCTGCGGATCAAAGATGTGCGCAGTCTGCGTCCGCGGGCGCGCGCCGTTGCACAATCGATTGCGGCCTGGCGCGAGCAGCGCGCCATCGAGGTCGATCAGCCGGTCCGTCACGTCCTCGCCGATCTCGCGGTGATCACGATCGCGCAACGCCAACCCGAGTGCGTCGAGGACCTTGCATCATGTCGCGGTGTCGACGGGCGATCTGTGCGAGGCCGCGTCGGCGAGGAGATCGTGCACGCGGTCAGGCGAGGCTTGGCAGCAGAGCCACCTGAGATCCCTCCGAGCAGTGATGACCTCGAGCGCGAACTGCGTCCGGTGGTGGCGCTCGTGGCAGCCTGGGTGGCTCAGGTGGCGCGCGATGAGAAGATCGACCCGACCCTGCTGGCGACGCGAGCCGATATTGTGGCGATGCTGAGCGGTGACTCCTCGGCACGGTTGCGTCGGGGGTGGCGCAATCAGCTCTTGGGCGCCGGTATCGAAGATCTGGTGTCTGGACGGGCGGGTCTGACCTTCGTGGCCGGCGAGGGGTTGCGCCTGGTCGGCGTCAGCTGATTGGTGACGATCCGTTCGATGCGGACCGGACAGCGGTAGGGTGGTTCCCAATGTACGTTCACTAGTTTTGGGAGCCCTATCGTGAAGAAGGGTCGGCATCGTCGCTTCGAAGAAGCGAGAAAACTCAAGCAATCCGGCCCCGGAGCCTTCGACCTCGGGCTCGGAGATCGGTCGGGGGAGCCGTCGTCTGATGACGACGACGAATACGCCGCGTTGGCCGAGAAGTACGGCGTGCGTTTCGACGACGACGACGATCTCGACGAGTGAGCATGGCGGGCTCCGGAGTCCGTCTCTGAGCCCGTGGGTAGGCTGGCCGGCGTGAGCACTCCGATCAGCGCAGACCAACTCCGGGATTCATTCCTCCGTTTCTTCGAGGAGCGCTCCCATACGGTGGTGCCGTCGGCGAGTCTCATTCCCCATGACCCGACGGTGATGTTCACCGTTGCGGGGATGGTGCCGTTCAAGTCGTATTTCGTCGGCGATGAACCAGCGCCGTATCAGCGAGCGGTGAGTTCGCAGAAATGCGCTCGCGCTGGGGGCAAGCACAACGATCTCGATGATGTCGGCCGCACCAAACGTCATCTCGTGTTCTTCGAGATGTTGGGGAATTTCAGTTTCGGTGACTATTTCAAGGAACTGGCGATTCCCTACAGTTGGGAACTGGTCACTGAGACGTGGGGCTTCGACGGCGATCGGCTCTGGATCACGGTGCATGAATCCGATGATGAGGCCGAGGCGATCTGGCATGAGCAGGTCGGCGTCCCGATGGACCGAATCCAGCGCCTCGGCGATGCCGACAACTTCTGGCAGATGGGCGACACCGGACCGTGTGGGCCGTGCAGTGAGATCCACATCGATCGCGGTCCGGATTTCGGTCCCGAGGGTGGACCTTTGGCAGATCCCGGCGGGGATCGGTTCATGGAGTTCTGGAATCTGGTCTTCATGCAGTACGACCAATCGGCTGACGGGACCCGGACCCCGTTGCCGAGGCCGTCGATCGACACCGGCGCTGGGCTCGAGCGGATCCTGACGCTGTTGCAGGGCGTCGACGCGGTCTGGGAGACCGATCTGATGGCCCCACTGCTCGATACCGCCTGTTCGCTGACCGGTCGCCGGTACCGGCCCGGCGATTACGAGGACCGAGACAGTTTCGCGATGAGGGTGCTCGCCGAGCATGCCCGCTCGTCGGTGATGTTGGTCGCCGATGGGGTCTTTCCCTCGAATGAGGGCCGCGGTTACGTGCTGCGGCGGATCCTGCGGCGCGCCGTGCGCTATGCCTATCTGCTCGGCACCGAACAGCTGGTCCTGCCGAATCTGGCCGAAACCGCAATCGAGGTCATGGCCGGGGCGTATCCCGATGTCGCGAAACAACGCGAGTTCATCACCGAGGTGCTGGCTCGCGAAGAGGAT
Organism: Ilumatobacteraceae bacterium; assembly: GCA_007117775.1. Lineage (GTDB taxonomy): Bacteria > Actinomycetota > Acidimicrobiia > Acidimicrobiales > Ilumatobacteraceae > CSBr16-110. The sequence goes on along the minus strand of SKFX01000022.1, from coordinate 2,866 downwards.
CGCTTCCGCCACACCCTCAAGACCGGCCTCGGGATCTTGAACGACGCGATCGATGCCTCTGAGGACCGGATCGACGGACATACGGCCTTTTTGCTCCATGACACCTACGGGTTCCCGCTCGAGTTGACCGAGGAGATCGCCGGTGAACGCGAAGTCGCCGTCGACCTCGAGGGCTTCGCGAGCGAGATGGCCCAGCAGCGCGAGCGAGCCAAGTCGGCGCGCCAGACACCGGCCGGCAGTGAGGAGCGCGTCGAGATGTACCGCAGCATCCTCGATGCTCACGGCGTGACCGGCTTCGTCGGTGATCTCGCCGATACGGCCGAAGCCACGATCCTCGCCGTATTGGCGGGGAGCGAGGTCGCGGTCGAGGGAGTCGATGATGGGTCCGAACTGGTGGAGATCTTCTTGGATCACACGCCGTTCTACGCTGAGAGCGGCGGCCAGATCGGCGATATCGGAGTGATCGAAACCCCAACGGGCACCGCTGTGGTGCTCGACACCACCTATGCGCTGCCGAACCTGCGCCGTCATATCGCCCGCATCGAATCGGGTGAACTCGAACCTGAGCAGCCAGCGACGGCTCGGATCGACAGTGAGCGTCGAGCCGCGATCCGTCGCAATCACACCGGCACCCATGTGCTCCACTGGGCGCTTCGCAGCGTTCTCGGGGATCACGTCAAACAGGCTGGTTCCTATGTCGGCCCGGACCGGCTCCGCTTCGACTTTTCGCATTTCGCTGCAGTGACGCCAGACGAGATCGCCCAGATCGAGGAACTCGCCAATGCCGAGACGCTTCGCAATGACCGTGTGCGCTCCTTCGAGACCACCAAAACCGAGGCTGAGGCGCTCGGTGCGATCGCCTTCTTCGGTGATAAGTACGGCGATATCGTGCGCGTCCTCGAGGCCGGCAACTCCGTGGAGTTATGCGGGGGGACCCATGTGCGAGCGACCGGAGACATCGGCCTGATCAAGATCGTCAGCGAGTCGTCCATCGGTTCGAATCTCCGTCGTATCGAGGCCGTGACCGGCCTCGAGAGCCTCCACCTGCTGCGCCGTGACGAAGACGTGCTCCGCGATGTGGCCCGCCTGGTCGGTTCGACCGCCGACGATGTCCACGATGGTGTGCAGCGGCGCCTCGATGAGATTCGCGATCTCCAGGCACAACTGAAATCGATCCGTTCCGAACTCGCCGTCGCCCGAGCATCCACATATGCAGAGGGCGCCAGCGATGGTGTGGTCGTCGAGCGCGTCGATGACGTCGACCCGGCGGAACTGCGCGAACTCGCGATCGCGATCAGGCAACAGCCTGGGATCCGACGAGTGGTGCTCGTCGGTGCTACCCCGTCTGGTGGTGTGGCGCTCGCAGCGGCCGTGCAGTCGAGCGAAGGTGTCGAGGCGGCGAGCCTGATCGGTGAAGCGGCCCGAGCCGTGAAGGGCGGTGGCGGTGGTAAGGGTGATGTGGCGACCGCCGGGGGCAAGGATGCGTCCGGTATCGATGAAGCGCTTCGGATCGCCCGGGATGCGGCGGGTGCGTGAACAACACGAACACGACTGGTCGGGTCCTCGGTGTCGATCCCGGGAGTCGGCGAATCGGCGTGGCGGTGAGCGATCCGTCGGGCCTCCTCGCTTCACCCCTGCAGGTCGTTGACCGCTCGAGGTCCGCACCCCCTGCGCTCGAGGAGGTGGCTCGCCTCGCACGCGACTACGCAGTGGTGCGAATCATCATCGGCCTGCCGATCGGACTCAACGGTCAGGAGGGTAGAGCAGCCCGGGCTGCCCGGCGCGACGGTGGGGTGCTCGCTACCTTGGTGGATGTGCCCGTGGAATTCCATGATGAGCGTTTCACCACCGTGACCGCCGAGCGTCTCGGACGCGAGCGCGGCCGGCGGGTGGACCGGGCGACAGAGATCGACAAGATGGCGGCAGCCGTGCTGCTGCAATCCTGGCTCGACGCGCGGCGGGGATCTGCTGGCGAGATACACCATCGGGGCGAGCAATGACCCGGCGTGGCAGGGCTCCTCGAGCATGGCAGGGAGATCCTTGGGACCACGTCACAGAGGTTCCCGAGGTCGAGGGCGCTCCGCCGCGCCGACGAGCACCGATCATCGCGGTCTGGGCGCTGATGGCGATCTTCGCCGCAGCGGTGATCTATGCCGGCTCGATCGGATGGTGGTACCTGCAGCGGATCAATCCCGGCACCGCCGATGCGACCTCGGTGGCGTTCATCATCGAAGATGAAGATACGTATGACTCGGTGGTCGCGCGTCTGCTCGCCGACGAGGTCATCGTGGACGCTGAGGTCTTCGACTGGTACGTCGAGCGCAACGGCGGCCTCGAAATCGTGCCCGGCTTCTATCGCCTCGTGCCCGGTGATCATCTCGGCAACGTGCTCGGCCGGCTTCGGATTCCCCCGGAGCGCACCTTCAACCGGGTCACATTCCCAGAGGGTTTCACGCTCGTCCAGATGGGAGAGCGACTCGAACGAACGATGGAACTGATGAACGCCGACGAGTTCATGTCGGTTGCCAACAGCGGTGAGATCCGACCCCAGTTCCTCCCACCTGAGATCGAGAGCCTCGAGGGTCTGTTGTTCCCCGATACCTACGACGTGTCCAACAGTGAGTCAGAGGCGCAGGTGATCGAACGTATGGTGGCGATGATGGAGCGCGTTGCGCGCCAGGAGAACCTCGAAGCGCGCGCCGCACAGTTGGGCATGACGCCCTATGAGGTCTTCATCATTGCGTCGATGATCGAACGCGAGGCGAAGCTCGATGAGGACCGGGCGAAGATCTCCTCGGTGATCAGGAATCGATTGTTCATCGGTATGCCGCTCCAGATCGACGCAACCCTGTTCTATGACCAGGAC
>SKFX01000252.1 GCA_007117775.1 Ilumatobacteraceae bacterium | reverse complement strand
TTCATGACCCTGTTGACGGAGACGTGCCCCGATCTCGTCTGGCATCCGCCGTCAACCGACACCAGAGCGATGTCGTTGCCGACTGAGATTCGGTCGGCAACCGTGCGAATCTCGCAGATCAACCGTCTCCTCGGGACCTCGTTGGCGTTGCGCGAGGTACGCGATCTGCTCGATCCGATCGGCTTCACGGTCGACTCGGTCGATGATGATCGCTTGAGTGTCACGTTTCCGTCATGGCGGCCCGATTGCGCCGATGAGATCGACGTGGTCGAGGAAGTCGCCCGACATTACGGCTATGACCACATCGGGCGGGCGGTACCGCGACCGGCGACGAGCGGAGGCTTGACACGGATGCAGCAGCGGCGCCGATTGGTCCGCGAGGTGCTCATCGGTCTCGGGATCTCCGAGGCGATGCCGAATCCCTTCCTCGCGCCCGATACTGCGGTGCGTGCTGGTCTTGATCCGGCGGCGGTGCGGATCACCAATCCATTGGTCTCCGAGGAGAGCGTATTGCGCAACTCGCTTCGCCCCGGGTTGCTCGAGGCCGTTGCATACAACGCGTCACACCGGCGCTTCGGGGTGCAGTTGTTCGAGATCGGACGTGTCTATCCTCCAGCAGAGGCGGAGTTGCCTGCGGAGTATGAGGCCTTGGGGGTCGTGCTCGCAGGCCAGGAAGCAGCGGCAGCAGTCGAGGTCTGGCGCGAGATCGCAGTCGCGCTCGGTGTGGGGGCGCGCATCGATCAGTCCCGTGTCCCTGCCGGACTGCACCCGACACGTTCTGCCTCTTTGCTCGCTGGGCGTGATCTGGTCGGCGTGATCGGCGAGGTGGATCCCGAGGTCGCAGCGGCGTTCGGCATCGACGAGCGAGTGGCGATCATCGAGTTGGATCTCGGGTCGCTCCTCGCCGCCGAGGTGCGAGATGCGGTGATGAAGCCGGTCGGACGTGCACCGTCATCGGACCTTGATCTCGCCTTCGAGCTCGACGATGAGGTTCCCGCAGAACGTCTCGACAAGGCGATCCGACAAGGCGCCGGCGCGTTGCTGGCGGATCTGGAACTGTTCGACATCTATCGGGGCGAGGCGATTGGTGCCAGGGCGCGCTCGCTCGCGTATCGGCTGCGTTTGCAGGCCGGTGATCGAACTCTGACCGATCGCGATATCGCCGAGGTGCGTGAGCGGTGCGTTGCTGCGGCGTCGAAGTTGGGCGCAGTGCTGCGCGGCTGACTCAGTTGGCGCTCAGATCGTCGGGAGCGTTGGCGAGCCATGCGAGCCGGCCCTCCTGCCGCCCGAGCACCGCTCGCCAGAGTCCCCGCGGCTCGGGATGGAACAGATCATCGGGCCCGACGTCAAGCACGAGCCATCCGCCTTGGTCGATCTCGGTCTCGAGCTGGAGTGGCCCCCATCCTGCGTACCCCCTGAACACCCGCAGTTCATTGACGAGCCCTGCGACCAGTGCGGGATCTTCGCCGAGATCCACCGAAAAGATCTCGTCGCTGAGACGGGTGAGCTGGTCGCCGAGCGAGGCATCAGGTGCACGTTCGACGGTGCCGAGGGCGATCAGTGCGTCGGTGTCGACCGGGCCGCCGCTGAGCACCACCGACGGTGCCGACAGCAGCTCAGCCCAACGTTCGAGGGGCGCATCAAGACGTTCAGCGCTTGGGCGGTTGACCACGACTCCGAGCGCTCCATCGCGGTGATGTTCGATCATGAACACCACCGAGCGGTCGAAATTGGGATCCGCGAGCGGCGGGGTCGCCACGAGGATCCGGCCCTTGGTCGATGGGGGGACACCGGCGTTCAGCGCCACCACCCCAGTCTGCCAGCACTGACCCCGATTATTGTTGTATTTGCATTCATGACTGCGTATGCTCATGCGTTCATGAAACGGATCGGAATCATCGGTGCCTCAGGCTTCACGGGAGCGGAACTGCTGCGGTTGCTGGCCCAGCACCCCGAATGTGAGGTGGGCGTGGTCGCGGCAGGCTCGCAGGCGGGGCGGCGCGTCAGCGATCTCTACCCGTCGCAGCACGGGGTCTTCGGCGATCTGGTCTTCTCGGAGGTGGGCGACCCGGCTGACCCGTTCGCCACTGCGCCCTTCGACGGCCTCGATGCGGTGTTCCTGGCGTTGCCGCATTCGGTGAGTGCGGACTGGGTTGAAGTGCTTCGACACAGTGTCGGTGTGGTGATCGACCTCTCGGCCGCCTACCGGCTCCGCGATGCTGCGCTGTACACACAGTTCTACGACTTCGAGCATCCGTATCCCGCACTGCTCCACGACGCGGTCTACGGGCTGCCAGAGAAGTATCGAGCGGAGCTGAAGAACGCAGCGGTGGTGGCCACCCCCGGGTGTTATGTGACTGCGGCGACGCTCGCTCTCGAGCCATTGGTGGCCGCCGGCCTCGCCGGATCGGGTCCGCTGATCGTCGATGCCGCCAGTGGTGTCACCGGAGCGGGACGCGAACCGACAGCCACGAATCTGTTCACGGCGGTGGACAGCAATCTCTGTGCCTATGGGCTGATGCACCATCGCCATACACCCGAGATGGAACAGGAGATCGGTGCTGCAGTCCTGTTCACTCCGCACCTCGCCCCGATGAGCCGTGGCATTCTGGCCACCTGTTATGCGACCAGCGGTCTTGGTGCCTCCGATGGCGTGACCACCGAATCGCTGATGGAACTCTTCATCGAGCGCTATCGCGATGAGCCGTTCGTCCATGTGGTCGTCGATCCGCCCCAGACCAAGGCGACTCTGGGATCCAATTCGGTGCAGATCAGTGTGCGCCACGATCAGCGGACATCGACGACGATCGTGATGTCCGCCCTCGACAACCTGACCAAGGGCGCCTCGGGCGGGGCGCTGCAGTCAGCCAATCTGGCCCTCGGTCTCCAAGAGACCCTCGGCCTTCCCGCAGTGGGGGTGCAACCATGATTGAGATCTTCTCCCAGAAGGTCGAGACGCTCGTCGAAGCCCTCCCGTACATCCGGCGTTTCGCCGGTTCGGTGGTCGTGGTCAAATACGGCGGCAACGCCTTGGCTGATA
>SKFX01000107.1 GCA_007117775.1 Ilumatobacteraceae bacterium | reverse complement strand
TCGGCCATGATCTCAGCGGCACGGGCGAAACTGGCGGCATCGAACACATTCGAGCCGATATGGCAGTGCACACCGGCCAGATCGAACGCATCAGACGCCCGGGTGCGTTCAACGGCCGCCATCGCATCGCCGTTCGCGAGATTGAAACCGAACTTGGAATCGTCCTGGCCGGTCGCGATGAACGTGTGGGTGTGGGCATGCACCCCGGGGGTGACACGGATCAGCACCGGCGCACGTCGCTCACCCGAAGCGACGAGGTCTTCGAGCCGGTCGAGTTCATCGAAGGAGTCCACGACGATGAAGCGCACCCCCGCCGCGAGCGCCATCGACAACTCCTCGGTGGACTTGTTATTGCCGTGCAGCACACATGACGATGCCGGCACCCCGGCCGCGAGCACGGTATGCAACTCCCCGCCCGACGCGACATCGAGCAGCATCGACTCCTCATGGACGAGGCGGGCCATCGCCCGACACAAGAACGCCTTGGTGGCGTAGATGACGCGTTCGGGTCCGAACGCGTCCACCGCTTCGCGACAGCGGGCGCGCAGATGGACCTCGTCGTAAATGAACAACGGCGTCCCGAAGTCGCGGGCCAGATCATCGAGACGACATCCGCCGATCACCGTCATCTCGTCATCGGCGACCGTGGCGGTATCGGGCAGCAATCCGAGGGGAACCGGCGCGCTCACATCTGCTCCGGAACGTCGATACCCAAGAGGCCGAGGCCGTGACCGAGGGTGCGCGCCACCAGATCACATAAGAGCAACCGGTCACGGCGGGTCGGCTCCTCGGCGCGCAGCACCGGGCAGTGCTCATAGAACGCCGTGAACTCCTGGGACAGTTCATACAGGTAGGTGCAGACCGTGTGCGGTTCATAGCCCGCCGCGGCCGCCGCGATCACGCTCGGATAGGCGAGCAAGCGCTTGGCGAGCGTGCGTTCGGCCTCATGGCCGAGACCGATGATCGCAGTCGGATCATCGGACCATTGGGCGGCGAACGCGTCCCGATCGAGATCGGCGCGACGGAAGATCGAACAGATCCGTGCATGGGCATATTGCAGATACGGCGCGGTGTTGCCGTCGAAGGACAGCATCCGGTCCCAGTCGAACACATAGTCGCGGATCCGGTCCGTGGAGAGGTCCGCGTACTTCACCGATCCGATCCCGACCAGACGCGCCACCTCGGCGCGCGCCGCGTCATCGAGGTCGGGGTTCTTGTCGGCCACCGCCGCAGCGGCGCGCTCGACGGCCTCATCGAGCAACTCGACCAACTTGACCGCATCACCGCTGCGACTGCGCAGCATCTTGCGATCCGCACCCAGCACATTGCCGAACGACACGTGCACCGCCTCGGCCGGCGGAGCGAGCCAACCGGCGAGTCGCGCCACCTCGAAGACCATCTCGAGATGCTGACGTTGCGGTGCGCCGACCACATACAGCAACAGGTCCGCTCCGAGACGTTCGACGCGGTCGATGACACAGCTCAAGTCGCTGGTGGCGTAGTTGAAGCCGCCAGTGCGCGCCTGGATGATCAACGGCAACGGGTCACCGTCACGGTTGGTGAATCCGTCCGGGAACACCACCCGGGCACCATCGCTGTCGACGAGCAGTCCGGCGGCATCGAGGCGCTCGATCGTCGATGCCATCAGGTCCTGATAGCGGCTCTCACCCATCAGGTCGTCATCGTCCAACAGCACACCGAGTTGGCGGTAGACGGTGTTGAAGTAGTCGGTCGACATCGACACCAGGCGTAGCCACAGCTCGGTGGTCTCTGCGTCACCCGATTGCAGTGCCACGACACGCTGGCGTGAGCGCTCCTGGAATTCGGGGGATGCATCGAACTTGGCGTTCGCCGCTTTGTAGAACCCGTCGAGGTCGCCCTGGGACAGACCCTCGCCGGCAGCATCGGCTCCGATGTCGATGAGATGTTCGATCAGCATCCCGAAGGGCCGGCCCCAGTCACCGATGTGGTTCTCGCGGATGACGCGATGGCCGAGGAATCCGAGCAGTCTCACCAGCGCGTCACCGATCACCGTCGAGCGCAGATGGCCGACGTGCATCTCCTTCGCGACATTGGGCGCCGAATAATCGATGACGACGGTGCGCGCCGTATCGGCCTCAGCCACACCGAGTCGTTCGTCGCCGATGAGTGCGGCCACCTCGGCGCCGAGGAACTCCGGTGACAGCGACAGGTTGATGAATCCCGGCCCGGCCACCTCGATCCCATCGCAGATCCCGTCGAGCACACCCGAGTCGTTGAGATACGCGACGATCTCGTCTGCGACATCGCGCGGTGGGCGCCCGAGACGCTTGGCGAGACCGAGCGCACCGTTGGCCTGGGCATCGGCATGTTCCGATGCCCGCACCACCGGATCGACCGGGGCCGCATCGGCGGCGACAGCATCGAAGGCCGGGCGCAGTAGGTTGTCCAGTGTCGTGATCGGATCGGCCATCGGGGCTCCACGGAGAAGGGACTCTCATTGTTACCGCTGAATCTCCTCCGACGAGGTACTCCATGAAGACACCGACGACCGCCGACCCCACCGCCACCGGCGACTCCACGGCGCGCCTCGCCGTCATCATGGGCGCGGCGGTCACCGCGGCCGGGGTCACCCATTTCGTGGTGCCCGAGTTCTTCGATGAGATCGTGCCGCCGTGGCTGCCGCCGTCACAGCGGTTCTGGACCTACGCGAGCGGTATCGCGGAACTCATCGTCGGCCCGGCATTGATCTGGCGCCGCACCCGACGGCGCGCCGCGCTCGCGGCGGTGGCGCTGTTCATCGCGGTCTACCCCGCGAACCTGTACATGGCCTGGGACTGGCGCGACCGTGAACTCTCGGAGCGGATCGTGTCCTGGGTGCGGTTGCCGTTCCAGTTCCTCTTCATCGCTCTGGCACTGCGCATCCACCGCCACACCCCACCGAACGACTGACCTGATCGCGAATGACCGCAGTCACTGAGTGCGGGGGCGACGTATCGTCGCCGACCACCCCGTAGACTCCCTGAGGCCATCGGCGCCACAATCGCGCCGATCCAATGGCGACGGGTCATC
>SKFX01000030.1 GCA_007117775.1 Ilumatobacteraceae bacterium | reverse complement strand
TGGTGGCCGGGTTGCGGCGCGATTATCCGTTCCTGAGCGATTTCTGGGCACGGCGACTGGTGCGCGCCTATGGCACGGAAGCCCGGATTATCCTAGGAGATGTAAAAGCCGAAGCCGATCTGGGGCAGGATTTCGGCGCGACACTAACCGAGGCCGAAGTGACATGGCTGATGACCCATGAATACGCCCGCAGCGCCGAGGATGTGCTCTGGAGGCGCAGCAAACTGGGCTTGCGCCTGACGGGGGATCAGGTCGCGGAACTGAATGGCTGGATGCGCCGGAATGTGAACGAGATATTGCGCGCCGCAGAATAAGCCGCGCGAGAGGGCAGGGGGAATAATGTCCTTGCGATCGGCCGCGACATGTTCCACCCCTGCAGCAGGAGGCCGCGTCAGTACTTCTGGTCCCCGGCATGATCCCAGCCATCGCCAAGGCGGGCATGATGAATGCAAGGTAAAGGGTATCTCATCGCAATGCAGCCCCATGGCGATCGAGATGACGTGGCCGCTGTTCTGTTTCGATCAGGGGACCACAACGCGGCTTTTGCAGTCTGGGAAGAACTGGAACAGGGCGGGACCGCCAGCCTGACCTATCCCGGATTGATCGAGGATCTGCTGCGCGGCGACGGTTTCGATCTGGCTGTCGATCTGCTGGACGAGGGCGCGCGCCGCCTGCCGCTCTCGGCCCGCTCTGCGCTGCGCCGGACACTGCGCTGCGCCCAGTGGCTGGCGCAGGAAGGGCATCGGCAAGAGGCGGGGATGCTGATCGACCGTCTTGCCGGTGGCGAGGGCGAGATCTGGCTGCGCCGCAAGCTGGCCTGCATCTACTTTGCCCAGTTCACTGATGACGATCCTGCGCGCTTGGCGGCGTTGCCCGGCTGGGTCGCACGACGCAGCCCCCAGTTGCTGATCGACAAGATTCTGTCGCTGCTTGCCTCAAAGCAGGAAATGACGGCTGAATTCCACGCGGTGGTAAACCGCTGTCTGGTGCTGGCGCCTGACTGGAAACCGCCCAAGCGAAGATATGTGCTCAAGTCGATCGCCCATTACCTGCTGATACGCGGCGAGACAGAACGGCTGGCGCGCTTTGCCGAGATGATGCCCGAGGACCTCGCCGAGGTCGCGGCCGAGAACGACCTGCTGGCCGGATGGCTGCGCGACCGTCTGGTGAAGGCCGGGCAACCCGTGCCCGACCCCTGCATCGGGCGGCCGAGGTCTTCGACCTGTTCGAGCAGGGCACGGCGCGACTGCTGGCGCGCTTCGCCGATCCCGACTGCCGGATCGCCGTGGTCGGCAATTCGCCCTGTGAACTGGGTCTGGGCAAGGGGCCTGAAATCGACGCGCATGACCTGATCGTGCGGTTCAACAATGCCCCCTTTGCCACCGGACACGTCGCGGACTACGGTGCCAGGATGCATGTCCATGTCATGGGGGCGGGCACTTTCCGGATCACCGGTAGCGTCCTGGCGCAAGTTCTGGCATCGACCGACCCGGCGGAGCGATGCCAGTTCTTCTGGCGCAGCGGCGGGCGCAGTACCGATCTCCGGCAAGACCGCATCGACGGACTGAAGGGGTTCGATATGGGCGTGGTGAGAACGCCACCGCAGCACTACAGCGCTCTCAAGGAACTTCTGAATGCTGGTCCCAGCAGCGGATTGCAGGTCCTCTACACGCTGTATCGGACTCGTGGCAGCCTGAATAATGTCAATACCTATGGGTTCAGCCTGGTGGATCAGATCGACCCGAACGTCGGCTCGTCGAACTACTACCGCAACGCGATCCCTGCCGTGACCCACAACTGGCAGGGTGAGGCCGCGCTGCTTGCCGCGCTCAAGGCCGGCACCGAGCCGACCCCGCAGCCCTCGATCTCTTCCGTCGAGCCCCCAAGGCGCAGTCCGCGCAGCCGGTTCCGGCCGCTGCGGCTGCGGCTGATCGGGGATCACGCGCATTACCATTGCGGTTCAGCGGCTGTGACCGACCAGCTGACCGGGATGCTGGGCAAGAAGGGCGTGCTGGTTTCGGACGACAATTATGACGTGCTGGTGGTCAATGGCGAAGGCACGATGCACCATGACCGCAAGGGCCATATCGCCAAGATGAAGGCCATCGCCCGCGCGCAGAAGCTGGGCCGCATCACCATGCTGGTCAACAGCGTCTGGCAGCAGAACGACGACCGCTTCGACGACGTTCTGCGCCGCCTCGATTTCATTGCGGTGCGCGAGGTGCTCAGCCAGCGCGATCTCATGGAACGCCACGAGATCCGGGCCAGCGTGTTTCCGGATATGTCCTACAACCTGACCCTTGGCGCGCCTGAGCGGGTGGTGGATTGCCAAGGCGGGCTGGCGGTTACGGATTTCTACGCGCGGGAGTTCGGTCAATTCGTGCGGCTGACAGGGGGCCCACTCAACCGCGACGCAACCTTCCTGTCGATGCAGGAGCTGGACTGGTCCAGCCTGGTGCACAGCCTGAAGACCGCCCGCCTGCTGGTGACGGGTCGGCACCACGCGGTCTATGCCGCCTGCCGGGCCGAGATCCCCTTTGTCGCCGTTCCGGGCAATACCCACAAGATCGAAGGGCTGATCGCCTCGGCCGGCGTTGACATTCCTCTGTGCAAGGATCCGCGCAAGCTGCGCAAGGCCATCCAGCGGGCGCTGGACGATCCCCAACCCTATCGGGATCTGTTCGCCTGGCTGCGCGAGCAACCGCCATGCAAAATACCTGGTCACTTGATGGTCCGCACCGCAGACGGACGGAATGGCTGAGCGTTGATTGTCACAGCGAACCGCGTCGGCAACAGGAGAAATTGTCAATGGGAATTGACTTGTCTGCAACCTTCGATGCGTTCCCAGTCGACTGGTCCGAGGGCTGGGTCTATGTCGGGGGGGTCAACGTATCAAGCAGCAGGGGCGCAAATCAGGCTAGAGTATATCGCGTTCATTCGCATTCACGCCATACGCCTTAGCCTACTGTTTTCGAATGTCGCTCGGAACCGGTACCCATTTTGGAGCGCCATCGCATCCGCATTGCAAAGACCTCTGCATAACGCGATTCCAGTGCCGATGTCCCGCCC
>SKFX01000226.1 GCA_007117775.1 Ilumatobacteraceae bacterium | reverse complement strand
TGCGGGGCCGTTGTGTCGTCAGTTCCGGCTCTGATCACCCGACGATCGACAGATCCACCACCCCGGTGTTGTCGATGACATCGACCCTCACCACCACCTCGTCGCCGTCGTCGAGCACCACATCGCAGTCGAGTACGGTCCCGGGTGTCACGACCAGGTACTCGGTGCCGGGCGTGCCGGCATCCACACAGACGATCTCGACGGCGTTCGCCCCGGCGGCAGCGAATTCCTCGGCGACGATCATCGGCAGGTCATCGCGCCGGAAAATCGCATCGGCATTGGTCACTGAAGCGGTCAGATCGTCGACATCGGTGAAGGTGATGGTGAACTCACTCGACTGCTCGTCGATGGTTCCGGTGCAGGTGGCGGTCTCGCCGACCTGGGGGTCGGTGACCGTCGGGCACTCGATATCGGTGATCTCGAGACCGAGTTGGCCGGCGAGATCCACCTCGATCAATCGGACCAGATCATCGGTGTCGACAATCCCTGACGTCGTGCAGGACGACACTGTCAGCACGATGGCGCCGAGACCGGCGAACCATGGCCGAATCCGACGACTCCGCTGTGGCGATGGGGTCGTGTTCTCGGTGTCGGCGCGCTCAACAAACATGGCATTCAGGTTAGGAGGGCGGGGTCGATGTGCCCTCGCCGATTGGGGCTCACAGCCGATCATCAATCGCCGATCACCCGCCGACCGCAGCCATCTGTTCGGTGATCATGGTCGCCATTTCCTCGACATGGTCAGACGCGAACTGCCAGGTGGATCGATCGATGCTGGGATCGTTCAACCATTGCAGGGTCAGCACATCGCCGAGAACGCCGAAGCGCGGCAGCAGCGATGCGAACCCGAACCCCAACCCGTCGAGTCGCTGGCCGTACTCGACCAGTGCGGGCGCCTCGGCCGGCAGGCGGAGCTGGATGCATTGGGCGCCGTTGCGCTGCAGATCCCGACTCGTATGACGGACCCGATCCTCGAGGTCAGGCCCGACCACCGACACGGTGATCGAGCCGAGATGGTTGAAGGCGTCATAGGTGGTGACCAGCATCGTCTCGGGCCCGCACAGCGGCGACGACGCCACTGCACCGGTGTCGGGTCGACCGCTGAGGGTGCGTTGCCATGAAGTCGGCGCCAACAGGTGCTCGACGAGTGGGAGATACTGGTCCGGGATCCACAACTGTGCGTCGGTGAGTGGTCTCAGTGGGCTGTACATCACCGTGAGCGAGACACGCTCGGCGAGGACCCCATCGGTGATGCCGACCTGGCGCATCGGCGTATGGGCCTTCAAGAGCATGCCGACCAGATTCGCACCCTCCTGCAGGGCGATGTGCTGGGTGGCCGAATGGGTGAGCACCGGTTCACGGACGCGGCCGGCGATCTCGAGCCGCTCGAGGTCGACGAGGAGGCGCTCATCGAGTTGGCGGGCGAGACCGCGACCGCGATAGCGGGGGTCGGTGACGGTGCTGCCGGTCTCGACCACCCCGGTGGCCAGCAGCACCGCACCCCAATGCGCAGCCATCTCGCCGTCTGCGGTCATCGCGACCTGGCCGATACGGCGGCCGGCCTCGATCGCAGCTGCGATCCGTTCCGGATAGTAGAGGTCGTTGCCCGGATAGGACCATCCGTAGCAGCGGTAGATGAGGCGAGACAGTTCCAGGGCATCGTCGACGCGCAGTTCCCGCAGCGTCACCTCAGCGGTGCTCTCCTCGACGGGATCATCGACGATGTCGAGTCCGTCATGGTCGAGCACGACATGGTGGAGATCACAGCCGAAGCGGATCTCGGTGACATTGGCGTGATCACCGATCGAGGCCTCGACCTGCATGGCGATACCGGTGCTCGGCACCGATGGCGGTCCCGAGATGGGCGCACCGTGGTCATACAAGCTCATCACGAGTTCGGTGCCTTCGGTGGTGGCGATGAGGGTCAACTCCGAATGCTCGCGATCCACCGAGGTGCGGTCGACGGCATCTCGGGCGAGGTGTCTGATGATCAACCCGATGGCATCGGCATCGGCATCGACGGTGCGGGCGACGGCTCGAGCCAGCGCTGCGAGGAGTTCGGGCGCGACGTCGTCGCTCGGCACACTGAGGCGGATCACATCGCGATCGTAGCGATCCCGATGATCGAGGTCTCAGGCTGACCGATGCTTCGCCGGTGACACCCGCTGAGTACAACTAGGGTCATCGACGTGGCACAGGACCCAACCGACCATGCAGCAGAGACGGGCACTGCGGACGCGTCGAACGCGGTCACCATCGAGATCGTCGAGGTGGTGACCGATGAGGTGGTGGCGGCCTTCGAGCACCTCATCCCGCAGTTGTCGTCATCGTCGCCACCGCCGACCCGCACCGATCTCGAGGCGATCGCAGCCGCCGGTGACTCAGCACTGTTCGTGGCCCGTGTCGACGGTGCCATCGTCGGCAGTCTGACGCTTGCGTGCTACCGGATCCCGACCGGGTGCAAGGCGTGGATCGAAGATGTCGTGGTCAGCGATCAGGTGCGCGGCCGCGGTGTCGGTGAGGCGCTGAACCGCGCCGCGATCGACCGTGCCCGCACCTGGGGAGCCAAGAACGTCTCACTGACGTCTCGGCCGTCTCGTGAGGCGGCCAATCGGCTCTATCAGCGGCTCGGGTTCATGCCCTATGACACGAACCTGTACCGCTACACCCTCTAGAGATCTGCGGGGCCCGGCGAACGACGCCGTGTCGTCACACCTGCGCCGGTGCGTCACTCAGATGAAGTGCGCCCAGTCGTCGAGCGGCATACGTTCGGTGACGAGGTCGTTCACCGGTGCCGTCGTGTCGACGTAGCCGATCGCCATCCCGCAGAACAGCATCTCGTCATCGGGCGCCCCGACGAAGGAGCGGATCGCCCCATGGCGCACCGACCAGTATTCCTGTGCACAGGTGCCGAGGCCGCGTTCGACTGCGAGCAGCATCAGCGTCTGCAGATACATCCCGAGGTCGGACCACTGAGGTGGGCCCATCTGGCGGTCGACGAAACAGAACAGTGCGGCCGGCGCGCCGAAGAAGTCGCCATTGCGCTCGAACTGTGCAGCACGGCCGGCACG
>SKFX01000143.1 GCA_007117775.1 Ilumatobacteraceae bacterium | reverse complement strand
TGCAGATCGAACACATAGCGGTAGGTGTAGGCGACATGGGTCAGATAGCCACCAGACGTGTGCATGATGCCCTTGGGCTTGCCGGTGGTGCCCGAGGTGTACAGCAGGAACAGCAACTGTTCGGAATCGAAGGGCTGTGCCGGGCAGACCGGATCGGCCTGCGCCATCAACTCGTGGTACCAGTGGTCGCGACCCTCGACCATGTCGACCGGATTGTGACCGCGACGCACCACGACGACATGTTCGATGCTCGGGGCGTGCTCGACGGCCTCATCGGCGGCCGGCTTGAGCGCGAACACCTCACCGCGGCGATAGCCACCATCGGCGGTGATGAGCACCTTGGCGCCGGCATCGTTGATGCGATCGGCGAGCGCTTGGGAGGAGAACCCGCCGAACACCACGCTGTGTGCCGCACCGATCCGGGCGCATGCCAGCATCGCGACCGCGGCCTCGGGGATCATCGGCAGATAGATGTTGACCCGGTCACCGTCGCTGACGCCGAGCGAGATGAGCACATTGGCGAAACGCTGCACCTCGGCGAGCAACTCGGCATAGGTCACGGTTCGGGTGTCGCCGGGCTCACCCTCCCAGTGGATCGCCACCTTGTCGCCGCGTCCGGCCTCGACATGTCGATCGAGACAGTTGTACGACACGTTGAGCTGACCGCCGACGAACCACTTGGAGAACGGCGGCTCCCACTCGAGGATCGTGTCCCATTCGGTGTCCCAGGAGACCAGGTCCGCTGCCTGACGGGCCCAGAACCCCTCATCATCGGTCGCGGCCTCGTCATAGAGGAAGGTCCCGGTCACGAGCGACTGCGTCGCGAAGCCCTCCGGTGGCGGGAACCGGCGGTCCTCGGCCAGCAGTGCGTCGATGGTGTCGGCTGATTCTTCAGACATCTGTACCCCCTCGTCTGCGAGCGAGCCTAGGCGTTTTGGAACCGGTGTCGACAACCGACAGAATCGAGCGGTGAACAGCACTGCGACCGTGCCGCCGAACGCGCGCGATTCCGATACCGGCGCACGCTTCGGCCCGGCCGAATGGTCGATGTCGGCACTGATGGCGCTGATCTGGGGCTCATCATTCCTGTTGATCGCGATCGCCATCGATGATGTCGACCCCGGTGTGGTCCCGCTCGCGCGCGTCGGTTTCGGCGCGATGGCGCTCGCATTGATCCCCGCAGCCCGTCGTCGACTCCCCCGCCACACCTATCCGCGGCTCGTGTTCCTGGGTCTGGTGTGGATGGCGATCCCGTTCCTGTTGTTCCCCCTCGCCGAACAGACCACCTCGAGTGCCGTCGCCGGGATGATCAACGGCGCACTGCCGGTGGTGACCGTTGCGGTCACGGCGGTGTTCGTGCGCGCTGCGCCGAGCCGGTACCGCATCGCTGCGGTGCTGGTCGGGTTCTTGGGGATCGCATTGGTCTCGGCCGGGTCACTGTCAGAGGGGGGTGGTGCAGATCTGCGCGGCATCGCGATGCTGATCGCGGCGGTGCTGTGCTACGCCGTTGCGGTCAATATCGCCGCCCCGCTGCAGCGCGCCCACGGCTCGCTGCCGGTGATCCTGCACGTGCAGCTCTTCGCGGTGCTGTGGACGCTGCCCGGTGGCCTGAGCGCCTTCGAACCCGCCGATATCACCGTCGAGGCCGTCGGGGCGCTGCTCGTCCTCGGTGCGATCGGCACCGGTATGGCCTTCGCCCTCTACGGGCTGCTCCTGGCGCGCACCGGGCCGGTACGGGGCATGATCGGCACGTACTTCACTCCGGTGGTCGCCGTCGTGCTCGGTGCGCTGGTGCGCTCCGAACCATTGCACCCGCTCGCGCTGGTCGGCATGGTGGTGATCATCGCCGGTGCGGCGATGACGAGTCGTCCCGATCAGTCGCGACCGCCCGCCATCGATGCCGTGGGATCACGATCGCGTCAGTCCTGACGGTTGGTCTTCAGAAGATGTCGACGTCTCTGCATCACCATCGGACCCTGGCCACCGATGAGGGTCGCCGGATCGGCGCCTCGCTGCTCATCGGATTCGTCACCGTGCACACGGTCCTGTGGATCGGTCTCGCTCGGACCATCCCGGGTGGGTCGTTCATGGACTATCGCGAGATCGGCTCGGCTGCGACACCGTGGATCCGCGAGATCGTCCTACCGCTCTTGGCGGTACTGGTCTTCCAGGTCATCGTGCTCACACGACTGGGCTGGTGGCACTCGGTCCGGCGCGATCGCTCGCGCAGTGCTCGCAGACTCATATGGGCGCCACCGGCCATACTCTTGGCGATCGGACTCGTCGCGCGACTGAGCGGCGGTGCGTTACCCGATGATGCCGGGTATCTGGTGGGGCTCACCCTCGCCATGGTGATGGTGGGCCTCACCGAGGAGCTCACCTTCCGCGGGATCGGGCTCGTCGGTGCCCGCCGCCTGCTGGACTCCGAGGCCAAGGCCGCACTGGCCACCGCGGTCGCGTTCGGGCTGTTCCACCTGCCCAATGTCCTGCTCGGCACCTCGCTGGGCTCGGCTGCATCCCAGATGGTGGTGACGGCGATGATGGGGGCGGCCATCTATGCCCTGCGCCGCGCCAGCGGACTGCTGTGGCCCTGTGTCGTTCTCCATAGCGTGTACGACTGGTTGGTCATCTCGGTCAACTATTGACGCGACTTGCAGTGGCGCTCATGGTCGAGCGATATGCCACTCGAGCACACTGAACGAGCCGAGGCCGGTCGGATCCAGCAGCGCCTCGGCCTCGGAGATGCGACTGCGCATCCGCATCGCAACGAGGTCCGGTGCTCTGGCGTGGGCCTCCCAGTACGCCGCGCCCTCGGCGACGAGTTCGTCGATGCCGTGCAACTGCAGCCAGTGAATCTGGCTCCGCACAGCATCTGGTTCACGCAACTGGTCGATGGGCACCTCACAGGTGATGTCCTGGGTGCCGGGGACACGCAGCGGATGCTCGCCGCGCGCGTGCGCCCGATAGGTCCGCAACCAGTCGCGATACGGCCGGGCCGCGAGTTCAGCGGTGGTGGCAGCGGTGTAGTCGACGACCAGCACCATGCCGACTCCGAGGGCATCGATGGCATGTTCGACCCAGTCGC
>SKFX01000071.1 GCA_007117775.1 Ilumatobacteraceae bacterium | reverse complement strand
CGGTGACGGTGACGGTGACGACGGCAGCGGCAGTTCCCCAGACATTCACCCAGTGTGACAGCACTCTGTGACATGGATGTCCGCAGTGCTGTCGGGCGGGTTGATCCCTGCGAGTTCACCAGCGCGTCACCTGAATCGCTCCGATGTGCTGGTAGGCAGTGTGGATGCGCATTCTGGTGACCAACGATGACGGTGTCGACTCGATCGGCCTGCACCTGCTGGCGCGTGCCATCGGCCATCTCGGTGAGGTGGTCGTTGTGGCACCCGACCGCGAGTACTCGGGCGCGAGTGCTGCCCTCGGGGCCCTGCATCTCATCCAACCCGAGGTCCGACGCGCCACCATCGACGGCGTCGACGAGGTGTGGACGGTCAACGGCCCTCCCGGTCTGTGCACGATGTTCGCTCGCCTCGGCGCCTTCGGCGCCGGTTTCGATCTGGTCGTCTCGGGAATCAACCCGGGTGCCAATGTCGGACGGTCCGTATATCACTCGGGCACCATCGGTGCGTGTCTGACGGCGCGCAACGGCGGGATCAGCGGGATCGCCGTCAGCCAGGCCGTGACCGGTTTCGGTGTCGAGGGCCAGGGCTGGGACGAGATGCTGATCAACCAACGTTGGGAGTCCGCAGCCGAAGTGGCCGCGGTCTTCACCGAAGCGTTCATCGCGAAGCAGCCCACTGAGCCGGTGGTGGTGAACCTCAACGTCCCGAATCTCCCGATCGACGAGATCGCCGGTTGGCGATTCGGCACAGTCGGCGATCGTCCGCCGCGGGCGATGGCCACGGCCCGCCTCGAGCCGATCCTCGGCCATGAGGAGGCGTACACCGTGGCGATGTCGTGGGGTGAACCCGAACCCCTCGCGGCCGACACCGACGGTGGCCTCATCGAACGCGATTACATCTCAGTGACCTACCTGTCACGCCTGATGGCCGAATCGCGACCCGACCTCGACGGGGTCACCACCTGCCTCGACACACTCGTTGCACGGTCCTGAATCCCGGGGCGCGCCATTGCAGTGGGCGTGCCATGGGGGCACGCTATGGTGAGATGACGAGACCGACCGGGGAGCTTGTGGGACCAACAGGCTGAGAGGGTGGCTGCCGCCACCGACCCATGAACCTGATCCGGATAATGCCGGCGGAGGGACGATGAGCGACACAGCCCGAACCGACGACACCGCCATCGACTGCGCTGTCGTCATCACCGGGGCAGCGCCGCTCGATGCAGTGGCCGTCGCAGCGATCCCCGATGCGGCAGTGGTCATCGCAGCCGATGGTGGACTCGACCATGCGCTCGCCGCCGGTATCGAACCCGATGTGGTCATCGGTGATCTGGACTCGATCACCACCGAGGGCCTCGAATGGGCGCGCCGTCACAGCCAAGTGGTCCGACATTCGCCCGATAAGGACCTGACCGACACCGAACTCGCCGTCCGTCATGCGCTCGGTCTGCACCCGGCGCGCATCGTGCTGATCGCTGGTGGCGGTGACCGCCTCGACCACACCATCGCCGCGATCGGTTCGTTGGGCGATCCGGCGCTGACCGCGGCTGAGCAGCTCGAATGCATCTGGGGTGGACAACACCTCCACCTCCTCCACGGCCCAGCCCGACAATCGATCCCGATCTCGGTGGGCACCACGATCTCGCTGCTGGCGCTGCATGGCCGCTGCGAGGGTGTCTCGATCACCGGCACCCGCTGGGAGCTCGAGGACACCGACCTCGAGGCGCTGTCGGGGGTCGGGGTGTCCAATGTGACCACCGCATCACCGGTGCGCGTCGAGGTCCGCAACGGCGTCCTGTGCGTCTTCGTCAATGCCGAACCACCCCCACCGAACCGATGAAAGGAACCCGATGACCACCTCGCCCACCTCCCGTTCCCGCTCCCATGTCCGCTCCCATGTCCGCTCGGTCGCGATCCTCACCGCCGTTGCGCTCATGGCGGCTGCCTGCTCGAACGCCGATGACGCCGAAGAGCCCGATGTCGTCGATGACGTGCTCGTCGACGATGCCAGCTCGACGGTCACGCTCGTTGCCTATGAGTCGTTCCCGGTGGCCGACACCGATCTCAACTCCGCGCTCGAATCGTTCAGCGCACAGACCGGGATCGACGTCGAGATCCTGATCGCCGGCGATACCGGGACCATGGTGTCCAAAGCGGCGCTCACCGCCGGCAACCCCGAAGGTGATGTGATCTGGGGGATCGACAACACATTCATCTCGCGCGCCATCGAGGCCGAGGTCCTCGAGGCATACACCCCCGCCGATGCATCGGCGATCCCAGATCGGCTGCGCACCGGTGCGCCGGGCGGCATCGCTACACCGGTGACCTACGGTGATGTCTGCGTCAATGTCGATCTCGGCTGGTTCGCCGAGCGCGACCTCGAAGCACCGGCATCGCTCAGCGACCTCACCGAGGAGGCATACGCCGATCTGCTGGTGGTGCAGAATCCGGCCTCCTCATCGCCGGGGCTCGCCTTCCTCGCTGCGACCGTGGCAGCCTTCGGCGAGGACTGGCCGCAGTACTGGGCCGATCTGCGCGCCAATGGTGTCGCGGTCACCGACGGCTGGACCGAGGCCTATTACGAACGCTTCACCCACGCCGGCGGTGGCGATCGCCCGCTGGTGGTGAGTTACGGGTCGAGCCCACCGGCCGAGGTGATCTTCGCCCCCGAGCCCTTGGCTGAGGCCCCGACGGGAGTCATCGAGCAGACCTGTCTGCGACAGGTCGAGTTCGCCGGCATCCTGCGCGGTACCGACAATCCGAACGGTGCTCGCCGCCTGCTGGATTTCTTGGTGTCAGCTGAGTTCCAGTCCGCTCTGCCCCTGACCCTGTTCGTCTATCCGGCCGTCGACGGGATCGAGTTGCCCACCGAGTTCGTCGACCATGCCATCATCCCCGCCGATCCGTACACCGTGGATGCCGACCTGATCGAGACCGATCGGGCCGACTGGATCGAGGAATGGACCGAGATCGTGCTGCGATGAGGCAACGCCGGGATCCGAACCGACTCCCGCCGGCGTTCGTCGCCGCACTCGGCGTCGTTCCCGTCGCGCTCGTGGTGGTGTTCTATCTGTTCCCGCTGACCGCGCTCATCGGCCGCGCCCTGGGCCCCGGCGGTCTCAGAGGCCTCGGTGACACCGCGTCGTCACTGCTGACGCCACAGATGGGACGCGTCGTGTGGTTCACCGCCTGGCAGGCGGCCATCAGCACCGTCGCCACCCTCATCGTCGGCCTCGCCCCGGCATATGTCATCGCCCGCTACCGCTTCGTCGGCCGCCAGTTCCTGCTCGCCGCGCTGACCGCCGTCTTCGTCCTGCCGACCGTCGTGATGGGCGCTGCATTCATCGCGGTCATGCCCGGCCCTCTCGAGCGCAGCGTCTGGGCGATCCTCGGCGCCCATATCGTGTTCAACCTCGCGGTGGTGGTGCGCCTCGTCGGCGCCACCTGGCAGCATCTCGATCCGCGCCTCGAATCCGCGGCGGCGACCCTCGGTGCAGGGCCACTGCGGGTGCTCTGGCATATCACGCTGCCGATCCTGCGACCGGCCCTCGCCGCCGCGGCAGCGATCATCTGGTTGTTCACCTTCACCTCATTCGGCGTGGTGCGCGTCCTCGGCGGGCCGGGTCGCACCACCCTCGAGGTCGAGATCTGGCGGCGTGCCACCCAACTCGGCGATATCTCGGCCGCAGCGCTGTTGAGTCTCGCTCAACTCGCAGTCCTCATCGCTCTGGTCGCATGGTCGCTGCGCACCCAGCGGCGCAGCCAGGTATCGCTGTCGTTGCTCCCACAGCGACCACAGCGCCGGCCGCGCACCGGAACCGAACGCGCCGCGGTCTACACGATCGCCGCTGCAACCGCAGCGGTGGTGCTGACCCCGCTCGCCACGATGGCGCTGCGATCGCTCCGCAGCCCCGACGGTTTCAGCCTCGCCGCCTGGACGAACCTCGGCAGCTCGGAGATCCGCCCCGGGATCCGACTCGGGATCGATCCGTGGTCAGCGATCGGATCGAGCCTGCAGTCGGCGCTCTGGGCAACGGTGCTCGCCGTCGTGATCGGCGGCCTCGCGGCACTTGCCATCGATACTGCCGGGGCGCGCGGCCGCATCCTCGATGCTGGACTGATGTTGCCGCTCGCGACTTCGGCGGTGACGATCGGCTTCGGCATGCTGATCGCATTCGCCCGACCGCCGATCGACTGGCGGGCTCAATGGTGGCTGATCCCCATCGGCCATGCCCTCGTCGCCGTGCCGTTCGTGGTCCGAACCACGCTCGGGGTGCTGGCCTCGGTGGATCCGAGACTGCGCGCCGCGGCCGCGACCCTCGGTGCCGGGCCGATCCGGGCCTGGCGAGAGGTCGTGGTGCCGTTCCTGTGGCGACCACTCGTCATCTCCGCCGGTCTCGCCGCCGCAATCTCCCTCGGCGAGTTCGGTGCGACGAGCTTCCTGTCACGGCGCGGCACCGAGACCCTGCCGATCATCATCGAACGCCTGCTCTCTCGCACCGGCACGGTCCTACAGGCTCAGGCGTTCGCCCTCGCGACGATCCTTGCGGTGTTGACCACCGCCACCGTGGCGGCCGTCGATGCGCTCATCGCCTCCCGAGAGGACCCGGTCGATGCTCACCGTCGATGAGATCAAGGTCTCCTATGGCGAGCAGGTGATCCTCGATCACTTCTCGTTGATTGTGGCCGACCGCGAGATCCTTGCCGTCCACGGCCCATCGGGCTGCGGCAAGAGCACACTCCTCGGCGCCATCGCCGGATTCGTGCCGATCAGCCACGGCCGGATCCTGCTCGATGGCACCGATCTCACGACGATGCCGACCCATCGCCGCCAGATCGCGATGGTCTTCCAGGATGATCAACTCTTCCCGCATCGCAGCGTCGTCGACAATGTCGCCTTCGCCGCCCAGATGGCCGGGATGGCACGGCGCGAACGTCGCGCCATGGCATCGGAGCTCCTCGAGACCGTCGGCCTCGGCGGATTCGACCAGCGGAGCGTCAATGAACTGTCGGGTGGTGAGGCCAAACGGGTGGCACTGGCGCGCGCCTTGGCGGCATCACCGCGGGTCCTGCTGCTCGACGAACCGCTCAGCGGCCTCGACCCCGAACTGCATGGCCGCCTGTCAACCGAAATCGTCGGCATCGTGGCCGCAGCCGGTATCGCAGCGATCTGGGTCACCCATGACCGTGCCGAGGCGCGCACCGTCGCGGATCACATCATCGAGATGGACTGATCCGTCAAGGGTCCCTCGCCCGACATCCGGGCCTTCCGGCCGGCGGGTCTCGGCGTACACCGTGGGGTATGAACCAGTTCGCATCGCACCACCAGCACCCGAACCAGTTGCGTCACCGCGCCGAGATGCTGCGTCGTTTGGCCATCAGACTCGACTCGATCCGAGCACGCGACCTGCTTGCGTTGGCGGGCCCAGAGACCTGGGACAGCCCACGCGCCGAACTGTGCCGCGAGTTACTGCGGGCCAACCTCGCCCAGATCGACGATGCCGGACGCCGGTTACGCACCGATGCCCGTCTCCTCGAGGACCGCGCTGCAGCCGCTGAGGCCGCCGCGCTCGCACCATGACCGCATTCACCTACGACCCGTTGCGCATCATCGCGCTGCGCCAACGCACCTTCGATGCCATCGATGAACTCACCCAACTGCACTCATCTGACCCCGCCGCCGCACCCGCGCTGCATGCGATCGGTCTGATACGCCTCAACCTCGAGGGCTCATGGCTCAACCTCATCGAGCAGATCTACCAGAGCCCCGCCATGGTCGACTGGCGTGAACTCGACCGGCTCGATGGCCCGACCGATGCGCTGGTGCGCCTGGTCGATGACTTCGGGGCGCGCGCCGTCGAGCGGCGCAGGCGGCCGCACACCGCCCCGGGCAATCTCACCGGTATGGCACCGGTCCAGGACCATATCCGGACCGCGATCTGGCGAAGTGCACTACGCGCTCTCGACGAGGCACTATCGGGCACGGGATCGTTGGCGGTGGCGATGCGGCGCATCGAGGTGCTCACGAACACCACCGCGCTCCCCGAGGGCGCGGTCGTGGGACTCGATGAGCTCGTGGAACTGCTTGCATCACTGCACTGGGCGCTCGCCCACGGCCATATCGGCATCGGCGATGCCGGGGCGGTCGAGGATGCACTCGCCGGCCTCACGGCCCGCGCCATCGCCAGCGACGCCGATCTCGACACGCTCGGTCGCGCCGCAGTGGCCGATCCCGGCCTCAGCGCACTCGTCGCCCGACATCACCGACGGTTCCCGCCAGCGACGACGCTGCGACTGGCCACGGCGATCACCTCCGGCGCAGGGACCAACGGTTTCGAGCCCGCACTCGCTGAGTCACTGGCATTGCTGTTGGTGGTGATCGCCCACAATGCAGATGATGCAACCCGGTTGCTGACCGCGCCAGAGATCTTGACACGACTGGTGACCGATCCAAGCGTCGATGCTGACGCCGTCGAGATGTTGGTGGCTTCAGCGATCGGCGGCGGGGTCGGCGCGGCCAGCGGAGACGATCACGATGGCCCGGTGCCATCGATGGCATCGCTCGAGGTGCTTGCCGGGCTCACCACCATCGCTGGCGACCACCGACTCAGCCCCGGCGCCCGGCGCGGCACTGCCCGCGGTCTCGGACCAGTGCTCGGACTGCTCGGGGTCCACCTCGACCACCGCCGGCCGGTGAGCGTTGCTCTCGGCACCGACACCGTTCGGCTCGGCGACTACAACGCGCTCGCCGATCTCGTCTCACAGGTCCTCGATGATGCTCCGGCCCAAGTGGCACTCGGCACCATGTTCGGCGCGTACCGAATGGACCAGTTGGAGAACGTCCAAGCCATATTGGCGGACTCCGACGGATCCGACCCGGGTACGGCGACGCGGATGATCGGTGCCTCGCTCGCGGACGTGACCCGGGTGCTCGAACTGGTCGGTGCCGCGCAGCGACGCCATGTCGACACCGAACTGTTCGACTTCGCCATGTCCAAACGCCAGGTCCAACAGGTGCTGACCACCCTCGGCATCACTGCCGCGCTCTTGACCGGGCCAGCGGGCCCGTTCGTACTGCGCGCCAGCCATCTCATCTCATTGTCCGCTGCTGAGATCGTGACCGCGCTGACTCCCGACGGCACCGAGCGCATCGGCGAAGGCCTGCAGGCCGACGCTGCCGTCCACTTCACCGCCGCCGCGGTCTCGATGGTGGTCGGGCCTGCGCCGCTGCGCCGGGCGATCGGACTCGACCACCTCGACGACGACATCGTCGAGCGTCTCGGTCATCATCTCGGCATCCTCGAGGACGATCCCTCAGATGTCGACGCCCTGGTCGCCATCGAGTCGATCATGGCCGCCGACCCCGCACTCGACACCTATCTCGAGACCGTGCGCGCCATCAGCGGCGAGGACTCCCTCGGCTGAGCGCCACCCCCGGGTGCTCACGGGTCACGGTCGACGCTGGCTGAGTCGATACCAGCCGGGTCGATACCAGCCGGGTCGACACCATCGAGGTTGACGCGACCGAGGAACCATCCGAGCCGCTCGGCGGGCTCGAGCGCCAACACGGCAGGAGGGAGTGTGCTCATCCCCATCGGCCGGCGCGCCCGCCACAGCATCTCCAAGCGCCGCAACTCCTCGCGGACATAGTCGCCTGGGAGCGCATCGAGGCCGGGGCTGAGTCCATCGAGGTGATCCGACAGTTCGAGATGCGCCAACTCCACCGTCCGCCAGCGCATGAATACCGCCTCGACACATGCCCGATCCCAGTGCATCGTCGATGACCACGCCATCTCGAGCGCCCAGATCGAACGCCGCACCGCGATGATCGACACCCCGTCGATGGACGACCCGGCGATCGAACCCGTGTCTTCAGCAATGTCATCTCTGGTGTCGACAGTGGCTGCCATCAGGGCCACCAGCGGATCCATCGCCGAATCGGCACCATCGAATAACAGCAATTGTTGATCGGCCTGCTCGATCAACGCACCCAACAGGCGTGTCGCGACCGATGACCCAACGATGGTGTCGCGTCCGAGCAAGTCGAGTCCACTGAGCAGGCGCTGGTGTGCCGATGACGCCCCGGCCACGAACCGATCGAGATCGCGTTGGACCCCGGCGTCGGTGTTTCGGTCGATGTCTCGGTCCCCGTCGGCCGAACTCATGATCCGGGGTCGCCGACGCGCAGATCAGCACCGAGGTCATGGCGGCGCGGGATGACCACGACGGTCCCATCGGGGTCATGGTGTACCGTGACGCGCACCCCGTAGAACTCGGCCAGAGTCTCGGGACGCAATACCTCAGCCACCGAACCCGATGCGACCGCAACCCCCTCGTGCAGCAGCATCAGGCGATCGCTGTACATCCCGGCCAAGGTCAGATCATGCATCGCTGCGATGACCGTCAGCCCATGCTCGGCGCGCAGTGAGGCCACCAGTTCCAGCGCCTGCTGCTGATGGCCGATATCGAGTGCACTGGTCGGCTCGTCGAGGACCAGCACCGGCGCTTCGGTGACGAGGGCGCGGGCGATGACGAGGCGTTGGCGCTCACCGCCACTGAGCGTGCCCATCGGTCGATCAGCGAACGATGCGAGACCGAGTCGCTCGAGAGTGTCGGCGACCAGACGCCGATCGGTGCGCGACTCGGACCCGAAGTACCCGATGAACGGCGACCTGCCGAGCAGCGCGTAGTCGAACCCGGTCATATCGCTTGGCACCACCGGATCTTGGGGTACATAGGCCACGAGACCGGCGCGACGATGGCGACCGAGTGTTGCGAGATCCTCATCACCGACGCGAATCGAACCCGAATACGCGACGAGGCCAACGATGGCGCGCAACAGTGACGACTTGCCGGCACCGTTCGGTCCGATCAGGCCGAGCCACTCCCCCGCAGCGAGATGCCCGTCGAAATTGCGCAGCACCTCAGTGCGGCCATAGCGCACACCGACCGCCTCGAGGGTCAATGACATCTGCGCCACGTGAGCATCATGGCCCGGCGCACCCTCGATCACCGAACTCACAGGTTCACGCTCATCGGTCCACCGATCGGGTCCGCAACAACACGATGAAGAATGGCGCGCCCAAGAACGCCGTGACCACGCCGATCGGGGTCTCCGCCGGTGACGACAGCACCCGGCCGGGAATATCGGCCAAGATCAGGAATCCGGCACCGACCGCCAACGACATCGGCAACAGCAACCGGTATCCGGCGCCGGCGATGAGGCGGACGATATGTGGCACGACGAGTCCGACGAAGCCGATCAGGCCGCTGACCGCCACCACCGCTGCGGTGCCGAGCGTGGCGGCGACCACGACGATGAGCCGGATCCGAGCCACCGGTGCCCCGAGGGTGGCAGCCTCGTCATCGCCGACGCGCAGCAGATCGAGATGACGACGATGGGCGAACAGTACGACCGTGCTCAACGCCACATAGGGCGCCACCATCCGAAGATCACCCCATGTCGCGGTCGAGAGCCGGCCGAGGATCCAGCTGTAGACCTCGCGAACCACCTCGGAGTTGCGCTGGAGCAAGAAGGTCTGGACCGCCGTTGTCAACGACACCATGGCGACACCGGCCAACACCAGCGTCACCCCCGAGCGGGCCACACCGAACGCCGCACCGACCAGGTAGGTCAGCGCGACCGCTGCGAGCGCCATGATGAACGCCACCGTCGGAGCCGGATCGACCGGCCAGTTCGCGGTGGCCGAACGCCCGACGGTGAACACGATGGTGGCGCCGAGGCCTGCACCGGCGGCAGCGCCGAGCAGATAGGGGTCGACCAGCGGGTTACGGAACACCCCCTGATAGCTCGCCCCCGCCACCGACAGCATCGCTCCGACCACTCCGGCCAACAGCACACGCGGCATGCGGATCTGCCAGATGATGTTCCATTCCGCCGAGCTGACACCGCTATCGATCGGCGAGAACGGCATCCGCTCGGCGAAGGCGAGCGGCACCCGCCACCACACCGGGCCTGCCGGGCCGATCATGGTTCCCGCCAGCACTGCGACGAGCACCAGAACGGTGCCGCCCGCGTACCACCAGACCCGGCGCCCGCCGATGGCGAGCACACCACGATCGACCCGGTCACCCATCAGTAGCCGCGGCCCCCTTCGGAGCCCGAACTACCAGCCGCCCCGGCCATCGACGATGACATCTCGACGATCGAGTCTGCGACGACGCGGTAATAGTCCACGATGCGCGGACCCCAACGCGACGCGATGTCATCGTCCATCTCGAGCACCTGACCTCCGGTCACAGCGCGCAACCCATCCCATCCGGGACGTGCCGCCACCGAGCCGGCGGTCTCACCGCAGTACTTGGTGCAGGCCAAGAAGATGAGATCGGGATCGGCATCCAAGATGAATTCGGCATTCAGCTGCGGGAACCCGCCACCGGCGCCGTCGGCGGCATCGGCGATGCTGGTCAGGCCGAGACGCCCGTAGACGTAGCCGATGAAGGTGTCGGACGTGACCGAGAAGTAGGTCGGATCCAACTCGTGGTAATAGACCAAATCGACATCGATATCGGCTACCGAAGCGTCGATCTCGGCGATCTGATCGCGCATCGACTCGATCAGGGCGCTGGCGCCCTCCACCTGGCCGGTCGCCTCACCGAGTTGTTCGATCTGGGAGAAGACCCCATCGAAGTCTGACACCGCCGGGCCGGACCAGTTCGGGATCTCGAGACTGTCGAGCTGCTCGATGAGGGCGGGGTTGGTGCCCTCGGTGATCACGAGATCAGGGTCATAGGACGCGATGGCCTCGACGTTGGGTTCGAAACCCGACAGATCGGTCATCTTGGCCTCCGCTGCCGCCGGATAGTTCGAGAACCCGTCGACGGCGATCACCTGATCACCGGCACCGATCGCGAACAACATCTCGGTATGGGTCGGCGAGAGCGAGATGATCCGCTCAGGAACATCGCCGGTGGTGTCACCGGAGTCATCGCCAGAGCCACAGGCTGCAATGACGAGCGCTGCGAGCGCCGTCAACGCACCGGCACGCCGCCGGGATCGTGCCCGAAGAAGGGATATCGGTGGGGTCGTTGACAAGCCGGCATGGTCGCCGGCCCCATTCATGTAGCGCATCGTGCCTCCATGGTCATGGAGGACAAGTTGGGTCTGCGACCTTCCGGTCTGCGAACCGCCCTTGCCTCGAGGGTCTGATTTCGCGAGGGCGGCCAGGCGACCGGACTCACCTGATCGAACCCGGTGCGGGCCCCGGGGGCCCGAACTCTCAGTTCGTCAGGATTACCGTTGCGGGACAGTGCCGGAATCTCACCGGACTTCGCTGGTTCGTCCTCATCGGTGACCATACACCATCGACCTCGACGCGGCACAGATTCCGATCGCGTCCTCGAGTGACGAGTTGATACGAGGTTGATCTCAGCCCCGTCATCTCGCGCGGTACAGCGCTCTGCGTATGCTCGGGGATCCATGACGAATCACGACTCCGACTCCAGCACCGATCCGCTCACCGAGGATCCGCGACCCGACGGCTTGCGCTCAGCTCAGTCACTGGTGCTGGTCAACACCGGCAACGGCAAGGGCAAGAGTTCCGCAGCATTCGGCGTGATGGTCCGCGCCCTCGCTCTCGACTGGAAGGTCGCGGTGGTGCAGTTCATCAAGAGCGGCGACTGGAAGGTCGGCGAGGAGACCATGGGCCGCAAGCTCGGCGTGGACTGGTTCGCCTTCGGTGACGGGTTCACCTGGGACTCAGACAACCTCGACCGAGACCGCGCCCATGCCGCTGAGGGCTGGGCAGAGGCATCTCGCCTGATCAACAGCGGCGACTACCAACTCATCATCTTGGACGAGTTGACCTATCTGTGCAGTTGGGGATGGCTGCCCGCCCAGAATGTCGTCGACACCGTCACCGGCCGACCCGAGACGGTCAACGTCGTGATCACCGGACGCGATGCGCCCGAGGAGTTCATCGAGATGGCCGACACCGTGACCGAGATGCGCGAGGTCAAGCACGCCTATCAGCGCGGGATCCGCGCCAAGCGCGGTATCGACTACTGACCGATCCGATCCTGCCAACACTCTGCCAACACCCGGCCTACCACTCTGCGACAGATGTCTCTCACCTTGATCATCGGCGGGGTCCGCAGTGGCAAGAGCGCCTACGCGGTGCGCACCGTCACGGAGCACGCGGATCGTCGCGTCACCTTCATCGCCACTGCGCCGCGCATCGACGGTGACGTCGACCTCGATACCCGCATCGAGCGCCATCGCGCCGAGCGCCCCGATGACTGGGGCCTCATCGAGGAACCGGTCGAGTTGGCCCGAGTGCTCGCGACGGTTCCAGACGACATCGTGATCATCGACTGCCTCACACTCTGGGTCAGCAATCTCATATGGCGCGGCGACGATGCGTCGGCGATCGCCACTGCAACAACCAACGTGGTCACCGCGCTCACCGCTCGAGTCCCGCCCAGTCTGGTGATCACCAATGAGGTCGGCCTCGGCGTGCATCCGGAATCCGAACTCGGCCGGCACTTCAGTGAGATCCTCGGCCGTGTCAACCAGGCGGTCATGGCCGCAGCGGATCACCGCCTGATGCTGGTCGCCGGTCGAGCCGTGATGCTCACCGACCCGCCCGAAGGACTGAGATGACCTGGATCCATGATGCGCTCAAACGCCTACCGACCTGCGATCAGTCAGCGGCCGCTGCGGTCCACACCCGCGCCGCTCAGGTACTGCGGCCCAACGGTGCCCTGCGATGGCTCGATGAGGTGGCCGAATGGATCGCCGGCTGGCACCACACCGCCATGCCGCGCATCCAAGCACCAGCCGGCTTGATCTTCGCAGCCGATCACGGGGTGGCAGCCGCCACCGAAATCAGCGCCTATCCGACCGGTGTCACCGAGGCGATGTTCAACGCCTACCGCCAACATCGCTCCACGATCACCGCCTTCGCCCGCCTCGCCGGCGCCCAGGTGACCGCCGTCGATGTGGGAATCGGCGTCCCGACCGGCGACATCCGTTACGAGGCCGCACTCGATGAGGCCCGCTTCGCCGACGTCGTCGAGGCTGCCGTTGCGGCGGTCGACGCCCTCGACACCGATCTGTTGGTGCTCGGCGAGATGGGCATCGGTAACACCACACCATCAGCGGCGGTGGCCGCCGCGCTCGCCGGCGGCGAGACCGCCGCGTGGGTGGGTCGCGGCACCGGAATCGACGATGACGGGCTCGAACGCAAACGCGTCGCCGTCCAAGAAGCAGTGCGACGGATCGCTGGGATCACCGATCCGATCGAGGTGCTGCGCGAGGTCGGCGGTGCTGAACTCGTCGCCCTCGCAGCCGCAACCGTGGCGGCTCGACTGCGGTCGATCCCGGTGATGCTCGATGGCTATGTCGTGACCGCTGCGGTGCTGCCGCTCGCGACGATCGAACCCACGGCGCTCGATCACTGTATGGTCGGCCACTGTTCGGCCGAACCGGGTCACCGCCGCCTCCTCGACCGCTTGGGCAAACGGCCGCTGTTGGATCTCGATATGCGCCTCGGAGAGGGCAGTGGTGCCATGGCGGCGGTACCCCTCGTCGCGATGGCCTGTGCCGGGATCAGCGAGGTGCCCACCTTCGACGAGTGGTTCGATGGATCCGGCTGAGCACACACCGGCCTACGGCCTGCGCGGCGCAGTCCAGTTCCTGACGCGGATCCCCGCACCGATGCCGACCGCCGGCCGACTCGACGCTGCGGTGGCGTGGTTCCCAACCGTCGGTGCGCTCATCGGCACGATCACTGCGGCAGTCGTGCTCGCAGCGTCGCAGGTCCTCGCGATGTCGGTGGCAGCTGCGCTTGCGGTGCTGGTCGGGGTGCTCATCACCGGCGCCTTCCACGAGGACGGCCTCGCCGATATCGCCGATGCCTTCGCTGGGGGTTGGAGCGTCGAGGAGCGCCTGCGGATCCTGAACGATCCACGCCATGGCACCTACGGTGTGGCAGCGCTCAGCGGGTCGCTCATCATCCGGATCCTGGCCGTCGCGGCTCTGGTGCCCGCCGTGGCCGCTGCCGGTCTCATCGCTGCGCACACCCTGGCGCGCACCATTGCGGTGGCATCGATGAAATCCGGCCGATTGGCTCGGCCCGACGGCCTCGGTGCCGGATACGTCTCATCGGTGTCGACGCACCGGACCCTCATCGCAGTGATCTCAGGTCTTGCGATCACGACCGCGGTGATCGGCTGGTGGGTGATCCCGGTGACCGTGGTCGCCGGAGTCGCTGCCGCAGTGGTGATCGTGTTGGCCCGGCGTCGTATCGGCGGATTGAGCGGCGATGTGCTCGGGGCGATCGAGCAGATCGCCGAGATCGCAGTGTTGGTGACGGTCGTCGGACTCGCCGGCCACCATGAACTCTGGTGGCGCTGAGTCGAAGATCGCCAAGACCGAACCCGCGGAGCTGTACGCCGTTGTGATCCGGCCCGGTGACCCGATGGTCAATCCCGGCGAGGATCAGACCCCTCGGGCCCCGATGGAGCATCGGCGCGATTCGGTCTGAGCGGACGCAGCCTGACGGATCGGATCGAGTGGCGCTCGACGACCACCACCGTGATCTCCCAGCCCTCGAGCTCGAGCACGTCCCCGGTCTGGGGAATGCGCTGGAGCCGATGCAGGATCAGTCCGGCCACCGTGACGTATTCACCGGTCGGCAGGTCGACGCCGATCTCAGCGAGATCGTGGATCGCGAACCTGCCGGGCAGCGTCACCGTACCGTCGTCGCCGATCTGCACCGTGACCGGTTCGCGGTCAACCTCATCGTAGATCTCACCGACCATCTCCTCGACGAGGTCCTCGACGGTGACGATGCCGATCGAGCCGCCGTGCTCATTCACCACAAGCGCCATCTGTCGGCGCTGATTCTGAAGTTCGCGCAGTACCACCAGCGCGGTCGCGGTACCCGGGAATGCCGGCACTGGTGCGGCCAATTCGCCGACCGCCGCACCCTGGACCCCGATGAGGTCGCGCAGATGGACCGTGCCGGTGACACGGTCCAGATTCCGCTCGGGGGCCACCGGGGCACGCGTATGGCCCGAATCTTGCAACGCGACCAGGGCATCGGCGGTATCGAGGTCGGCGTCGAGGACGAAGACATCGCGCCTCGGCACCAGCACCTCGTCGAGACGCCGCTCAAGGATCTCAAAGGCCCCATCGACGATCCGGCGCTGTTCGGGGGTGAAGGTGCGATGCAGTGCCACCATCTCGCGCAGTTCCTCGACGGTCACCTCTGCGGTGCGGACCCGCGGGTCGCCGCCGGCGAGGCGCACCACGAGATCGGTGGATGCCGACAACAGCGCCACCACCGGGCGCGTCACCACCGAGAGCGCGCCGAGCGGGCGGGCCATCACCAGGCCCCATGCCTCGGCGCGCTGCATGGCGATGCGCTTGGGAGCGAGTTCGCCGATGACCAGCGTGAAATACGCCAGCACCAGGGTGACGATGATCACCGACGCCGGGGCGGCCGCGGCACCGAAGAACCCGAGCCGGTCCTCGAGGGGTCGCGCCAACGACACCGCTGCGGTCGCCGAGGCGAGCAATCCTGCCAGGGTGATCCCGATCTGGATGGTCGCCATGAAGCGATTCGGCTGCCGGGCGAGCCGCGCCAGACTGGCGCCGGTTCGGCTGCGACGCTCGAGATCGTTGATCTGGGTCTCGCGCAGCGACACCAACGCGAGTTCGGTGCCGGCGAACGCAGCGTTGAGAATGATCAATCCTGCGACCACGACCAGCTGTACCCAGAGTTCTCCCATCCCCCCACGTTACGCAGTGTCGAGAATCGTCATCTGCGGACCCGACCACGACGAGGCCGTCCGACCGCAGCGATGCCGTGGTGGTCTCACCGATGCCGCCCCACCGTGCGCACTAGGTTGAGGCCATGGCACGCACCGTCGTCTCCCAGATCGCCCGCGGCTTCGCCATGGGGACCGCCGATCTCGTGCCCGGTGTCTCGGGCGGCACCGTGGCGCTCGTCACCGGGATCTACGAGCGACTGATCGCCAATGTGCACGCTGGCGCCGAGGTGCTCCGGGCGATCCTCGGGCGAGATGTCGAGCGGATCAAGGACCGCTTCGCAGCCGTCGAATGGGGATGGCTGATCGGCCTGCTCGTCGGCATCCTCGCAGCGGTCATCGCTCTCTCGGGCCTGCTGACCCGGTTGCTCGATGAGCAGCCGATCGCGACCGCAGCGGTGTTCTTCGGTCTCGTCACCGGTGCCATCGTCATCGCTTGGCGGCTGATCGGCACGATCACCCCGACAGCGATCGGCGCTGCGGTGGCTGCTGCCGTGATGTTGTTCTTGGTGCTCGGTCTGCGTTCGAATACCGAGTCGACGGCGGAGAAGGTGGTCACCGAACCGCTGTGGGTGTTCTTCTTCGCCGGGGCGATCGCGATCTGCGCGATGATCCTGCCCGGGATCTCCGGATCGTTGATCCTCGTGATGATCGGCATGTACGCAGAGGTGCTCGGGGCGGTCTCAGAGCGCGATCTGGTGACACTCGCGGTCTTCGTCGTCGGCTGCATCACCGGCCTCGCAGTGTTCTCGACACTGCTCAACTGGCTGCTCGAGCACCACCACGACCTCGTCATTGCCACCATGATCGGGCTGATGATCGGGTCGTTGCGGGTGCTGTGGCCATGGCCAGGTGGGGTCAGCACCACCGAGATGTCAGCACCGCGCGAACAGGTCTGGATCCCAGTCGCCCTGGCCGTCGCCGCCTTCGCTGCGATCCTCGTGGTCGAGGCGACCGCTCAGCGCGCCACCAAGTCGGCCAGGCGTCCGATCCCCTCGGCGAGCGAATCATCGCCGAGCGCGAACGACAGCCGCACATAACCCGGCGCGCCGAACGCCTCACCGGGCACCAGCGCGACCTTGGCCTCGGCGAGGACCAGTTCGGCCAACTCGAGCGTCGTCGTCGGAGTGGTGCCAGCGATCTCGCGCCCGAGCAATCCGGTCATGTTCGGGAAGCAATAGAACGCCCCCTGGGGTTCGAGACAGCTGACCCCATCGATCTCGTTCAGCATCCGCCACATCGTGGTGCCGCGCCGCTCAAAGGCGGTACGCATCTCCATGACATCATCGAGGGGACCCTCGAGCGCAGCGATGGCGGCGCGCTGGGAGATATTGGCGACATTGGAGGTGACGTGGCTCTGGTAGTTCGTGGCGGCCTTGGTGACATCGGCCGGAGCGATCATCCAACCGACGCGCCATCCCGTCATCGCATAGGTCTTGGCCACACCGTTGACGACGATGCAGCGATCAGCGATCTCGGGCACCAGCACCGGCATCGAGGCGAACGCGTGCTCGCCGTAGACGAGGTGTTCATAGATCTCGTCGGTCAGCACCCAGATGTCGTTGGCCGCCGCCCAGCGGCCGATCTCGGCCACCTCATCGGGGCTGTACACCGCGCCCGAGGGATTGTCGGGGCTGACGAAGAGCATCAGCTTGGTCCGCTCGGTGCGGGCCGCCTCGAGTTGGTCGACGGTGACTTTGAATCCCGACGTGTCATCGGTGTCGATGACCACCGGGACCCCACCCGCGAGGGCGATCGCCTCGGGATAGGTGGTCCAGTACGGAGCGGGACAGATCACCTCATCGCCCGGATCGCAGAGCACGGCGAATGCGGTGTAGACCGCGTGCTTGCCGCCGTTGGTGATCAGCACCTGGGAGGCATCGATCCCATACCCTGAGTCGCGCGCCGTCTTGGCCACCACGGCGGCCTTGAGTTCGGGCAGACCCCCGGCGGGTGAATAGCGATGGTTGCGCACGTCACCACAGGCCGCCTGGGCGGCGGCGACGATATGGTCCGGGGTCGCGAAGTCGGGTTCACCGGCACCGAAACCAATGACGTCGAGGCCTTCGGCCTGCATGGCTTTGGCCTTGGCGTCCACGGCGAGCGTGGCCGACGGGGCGATGGCGGCGAGACGGGCTGAGATGCGATTCACGTCCCCCATGCTGGCATGCTGGGGACGTGGACCCGACATCGATCCGACTCCCCTCGAACGCCCTGCCCGCCGACGGCCGTTTCGGCTGCGGACCCTCCAAGGTCCGGCCCGAACAACTCGAGGCACTCGCCGCGTCACAGATCATGGGCACCTCGCACCGCAAGGCTCCGGTCAAGAACGTCGTCTCATCGGTCCGCACGGGCCTCAGTGACTTGTTCGGCCTGCCTGACGGTTGGGAGATCGTGTTGGGAAACGGTGGCAGCACGGTGTTCTGGGATGTGGCCACATTCGGGTTGTTGAACGGCATCAGCCAGCATCTGGTGTTCGGTGAGTTCTCGTCCAAATTCGCCGCTGCGGTCGCCGCCGCACCACATCTGCCAGAGCCCGACATCGTCGAATCCGCTCCCGGTGATCACCCCGCACCCAACCCTGCGGCCGATATCGACGTGTACGCCTTCACCCATAACGAGACGTCGACGGGCGTGGCGATGGAACTGGTGCGTCCGAGCGGTGGTGGCATGGTGCTCGTCGATGCCACCTCGGCCGC
This sequence comes from Ilumatobacteraceae bacterium, assembly GCA_007117775.1. Classification (GTDB taxonomy): domain Bacteria; phylum Actinomycetota; class Acidimicrobiia; order Acidimicrobiales; family Ilumatobacteraceae; genus CSBr16-110. Next base: position 14,742 of record SKFX01000071.1, on the reverse strand, counting down.
CGGGGGCCTCATCTGGGATCCGAACCAGGTGGACGTGTACTACTTCGCACCGCAGAAGAGCTTCGCATCCGACGGTGGTCTGTGGCTGGCGGCGTGTTCACCGGCTGCCGTCGAACGCATCGAGTCGATCGGCGCATCGCAGCGGTGGCGGCCGGCATCGCTGGATCTCGCGATCGCGCTGACCAACAGCCGGGCCGATCAGACCTACAACACCCCGGCGCTCGCGACCCTGGTCATGCTCGATGCCCAGATCCACTGGATGCTCGATCACGGTGGTCTCGACTGGGCGGCGGGCCGCTCACAGCATTCAGCACAGATCCTGTACGGCTGGGCAGCCGAACGCGAGTGGGCGTCGCCGTTCGTGGCCGATCCCTCCAAGCGGTCCAATGTGGTCGGCACGATCGATCTCGATGAGTCGGTCTTGGCAGACGATGTCTGTGCTGCGCTGCGCGCGAATGGCATCGTCGATACCGACAGCTATCGCAAACTGGGTCGCAACCAGTTGCGCATCGGGATGTTCCCCGCCATCGACCCCGCCGATGTGGAGGCGCTCGTCGGCTGTATCGATCTCATCGTCGACCAACTCCGCGCATCGTGACGACCCGGACTCGGTGACACACTGGTCGAGATGAACCGCGCCGCCGATGCTCTGCGCCTCGGGATCGAACAGCTCGGCCCGCTCGAATCACCGGTCATGGTGATTGCCCTGCGCGGCTGGTTCGATGTCGGTGGTGCGGCGTCTGGGGCACTCGAGCTGCTGGGGACGGGACGATCATCGGTGACCGTGGCCGAGATCGACGCCGACCCGTTCTTCGATTTCACCCAGCAGCGACCCATGATCCGCATCACCGATGGTCTCGTCACCGATATCGACTGGCCCACCTGCAAGATGGCGGTCTCGCGCGGCGACGGCCGTGATCTGGTGATCGTCACCGGAGCCGAGCCGCATCTGCACTGGCGGACCTGGGCCGATCATCTGGTCACCGTGGCACACCAGCTCGGCTGTGAGGCGGTGGTGACCGTCGGTGCGGCTGCCGAGGCGGTCCCCCACACCCGGACCCCAGCGGTGACGGGCTCGACCACCAATGCCGAACTGGCCCGGCGGCTCGGCCTCAGCTCACCGAGCTATCAGGGCATGACCGGGATCGTCGGCGTCCTCCAGGGCACCCTCGACGCCGCCGGCATCCCCGCTGTCTCGTTGCGCGTCGGCATCCCCCACTACCTGGTGCAGACCGAACACCCCCAAGCCGTCGCAGCCCTCGAAACGCACCTCTCCCACGTACTCGGCGTCGAGACCGCCGGCGTCGACGCCGACGACCTCGCGCACTGGCGCGAACTCCACGATGAGATCGTCGATGAGGATCGGCAGTTGACGCTGTATGTCCAGATGCTCGAGCAGGAGTACGACCGGCGCGCCGAGGCGCAGATCCCGAGCGCCGATGACCTCGGCGCGCAGTTCGAGGAGTTCCTGCGCGATCAGCGTCCCGATGAGGCCTGAGTTGTTGGCCTGAACCGTTGCGTTGAGTGTCAGCTCCGGGCGGCGGCGAACCCGGCTTCGAGATCGGCCAGGATGTCGTCGGCTGATTCGAGACCGACGCTGAGACGGATCAGACCGGGGGTGACATCAGAAGCCCGCTGTTCGTCCTCGGTGAGCTGGGAATGCGTCGTCGAGGCCGGGTGGATGACCAGGGAGCGCACATCACCGATATTGGCCACATGGCTGTGCAGTTCGAGACCTGAGACGAACTTGCGGCCGGCGTCGACACCGCCTTCGATCTCGAAGGCCAACACCGACCCGTAGCCTCTGCCGCCGCCATAGCGAGTGGCGCGCTCATGCCATGGGCTCGACACCAGACCTGAATAGCGGACCGATTCCACCTGTGGGTGGGCGTCGAGGTATTCACCCACCGCCTGAGCGTTGGCGAAATGGCGCTCCATGCGCAGGCTGAGGGTCTCGAGACCCTGCAGGATCATGAACGCGTTGAACGGCGAGATCGCCATGCCGAGATCGCGCAGTAGCTGGACGCGGGCTTTGAGGATGAACGCCCCGTGTCCGAGCGCCGGGAAATAGGCGAGGCCGTGATAGCTCGGATCGGGTTCGGTGAAGTTCGCGAACCGTCCCGATGCCGCATAGTCGAACGTGCCACCGTCGACGATCGCGCCGCCGACCGAGGTGCCGTGACCACCGCAGAACTTGGTGAGGCTGTGGATCACGATGTCGGCCCCCCATTCGAGGGGACGGATCAGATACGGGGTGGGCACGGTGTTGTCGACCATCAGCGGGATGCCGTTGGCATGGGCCACACCGCTGACCCCCTCGATATCGAACACATCGTTCTTCGGATTCGGGAGCACCTCACCGAAGAAGACCTTGGTGTTCGGCCGGATCGCTGCCTCCCACTGAGCGAGATCATGGGGGTCGTCGACGAAGCTGACCTCGATGCCCAGTTTGGGCATGGTGTGGTGCAACAGGTTGTACGTGCCGCCGTACAGCGACGGCGATGCGACCACATGGTCGCCGGCCTCGCACAGCGTCAGCAGCGCGAGGGTTTCGGCGGCTTGACCCGATGCCACCGCGAGTGTTCCGGGTAGGCCGATGGCGGTGGTGCACCCGCCCTCGAGGGCGTTCACCCGGGCTTCGAGGGCGGCCTGAGTCGGATTCATGATCCGGGTGTAGATATTGCCGACCTCGGCGAGCGCGAAGAGATTCGCGGCATGCTCGGCATCGCGGAATTCATACGATGTCGTCTGATAGATCGGTACGGCCCGCGCCCCGGTGGTCGGGTCGGGCTCGCCGCCGACGTGGATCTGCTTGGTCTCGAAACCCCAGTTGCTGCTCATAGGCGACACAGGCTAGAGCCTAAATCCCGACCTAGCAAGTCAGATTTTGGTTCGGGTGCGCTGCTCAGCCACCGCTGGCATCGGCGACCTTGGTGCGGCCCGCCGAGATCCACGGCATCATCGAGCGCAGCCGTCCCCCGACCTCCTCGATCGGATGTCGGCGACCCTCGTCTTGGAGGCGGTGGTAGTTCTCACGCCCCGACTCTGACTCGTTCACCCATTCCTCGGCGAAGCGTCCGTCTTGGATCTCGGCAAGGATGGCACGCATCTCCGAGCGCGTCTCATCGGTGATGATCCGGGGCCCACGCGTCAAATCGCCGTACTCGGCGGTGTCCGAGATCGAATAGCGCATCCCGGCGATGCCCTCCTCATACATGAGATCCACGATCAGCTTCACCTCATGCAGGCACTCGAAGTACGCCATCTCGGGCGCATAGCCCGCATCGACGAGAGTCTCGAAGCCGGACTGCACCAGCGCAGTCAGGCCACCGCAGAGCACCACCTGCTCACCGAACAGGTCGGTCTCGGTCTCTTCTGGGAAGGTGGTCTCGATGACACCGGCGCGCGCCCCACCGATCGCCTCGGCATACGACAGCGCCAACTCACGTGCCGAGCCGCTGGCGTCCTGGGCCACCGCGATGAGCGCGGGCACACCGCCACCCTCGGTGTAGGTGCGGCGCACCAGATGGCCCGGGCCCTTGGGGGCGATCATGATGACGTCGACACCGTCGGGCGGTTCGATGAGGCCGTAGCGGATGTTGAACCCGTGGGCGAATGCGATCGCCTTGCCAGGCGTCATCGACGCCGCGATGTGATCGTTGAAGATCCGACGCTGCTCGGTGTCGGGAGCGAGGATCATGATCACATCGGCCCAAGCTGCGGCATCGGCGATCGAGCGGACCTCGAGTCCCTGGGCCTCGGCTTTGGCGACCGACGACGATCCCTCGCGCAAACCCACGCAGACCTGCACGCCCGACTCCTTGAGGTTCAGCGCATGGGCATGACCCTGTGATCCGTAGCCGATGATGGCCACCTTGCGGTTGCGGATGATCGAAGGATCCGCATCGGCCTCGTAATAAATGGTGGCGGCCATTCAGCTCACCTTTCCTTTCTCAGCGGGAGATGATCCCGGGGTCACCATGGTGCGCAGCCGGGACTGCTGGTCGAGCTTGGGCAATGCAACGCGCCCGGTGCGCTGCATCTCAACGATGCCATATCCACCCAGCAGTGCTTCAAAATCGTTGAGCTTGTCAGGATGGCCCTCGAGGCTCACGGTGAGTGCATCGGAACCGACCGCGAGGATCTTGCCCTCGAAGATGTTGACCAATTCGAGCACTTGACTGCGCTCATCGGCCGCGATCCGCACCGTGGCGAGGAGCAGTTCGCGCTCGACGGACCGGCGCGGATCCAATTCGGAGATCTTGATGACCTCGATCAGCTTGAAGAGCTGTTTGACGATCTGCTCCAGCGGGGTCGACTCGACATCGACGGCGATCGTGATCCGGCTCATCCCCTCCTCCTCGGCCGGCGCGACCGCGAGCGAGAAGATGTTGTACCCGCGGCGGGCGAAGAGCCCAGCGACGCGCGCCAGCACGCCGGGGCGGTTCTGGACCAGCACCGACAAGATGTGGTGATGAACTTCGGTCGTAGGTGTGATGGCGGTCATGACAGCGCCCACCGACATGAATCCTGCGACGGATGCAACAACACATCGTCGTTGCTCTGGCCCGCCGGCACCATCGGGAACACCTTCTCGCGGGCATCGACGCGGAACTCGACAACGACGGAGCGGTCATTGATCGAATTCGCCTTCTCGATCGCGGGCTCCACCTCCTCGGGGGACTCGACGCGGATCGCGACACACCCCATCGACTCGGCCCACTTCACGTAGTCGGGCACCTCGGTGGACAGATACACCTCGGAGTAACGCTCCTCATAGAACATCTCCTGCCACTGGCGCACCATGCCGAGGTAGCTGTTGTTCAACAGCGCGACCTTGATCGGGATGCGCTCGGTGGTGGCCGTGACAAGTTCTTGGGCGGTCATCTGGAAACACCCGTCACCATCGACGGCCCACACCGTGCGGTCCGGTCGACCGATCTTGGCGCCGATCGCCGCTGGAATCGAGAAGCCCATCGTGCCGAGACCACCGGAGTTGACCCAGGTGTAGGGCTCGGTGAAGTTCCAGAACTGTGAGGCCCACATCTGGTGCTGGCCCACTCCCGACGACACGATCGTGCCCTCCGGCGCGGCATCGCGCAGTTTCTCCAAGCAGTACTGCGGCTTGAGCGCGTCACCGGGCTCCGCCGCGTCGTAGGCGAACGGGAACTGCTCCTGCCACCCCGAGATCCGACTCTTCCACTCAGAGGAGTCGGCCTGGACGACACCGCTCGCGAGGAGGTCGCGGATGGCGATGATGATCTCCTCGATGACGAGGCGGCAGTCGCCGACGATGGGGACATCGGGACGGCGGACCTTGCCCTGTTCAGCTGGGTCGATATCGACATGGATGACTTTGGCCTCGGGTGCGAACGCCGACACCTTGCCGGTGATCCGGTCGTCGAAACGCGCTCCGAGGGCGATCAACAGATCGCTCTTCTGCATCGAGGTGACCGCCGTGGCATTGCCATGCATTCCGGGCATGCCCAGACACAACGGATGGTCATCGGGGAACGCACCACGGGCCATCAATGTCGTCACGACGCGGATATCGGTCATCTCGGCCAGTTCGCGCAGCGCATCTGCCGCACGGGCCTTCAAGATGCCGCCGCCGGCGTAGATGATCGGCCGCTCAGACTCGAGGATCAGCTTCGCCGCCTCCTTGATCATCCGCGGATGACCCTTGCCGATGGGCCGGTAACCGGGCAGCGAGTCGATCAGTTCGTCATCGCTCGGCCAATGCCACGTCATCTCGTTCTGCAGGACGTCTTTGGGGATGTCCACGAGCGTCGGGCCGGGTCGACCGGTCGAGGCGATGTGGAAGGCCTGACGAATCGCGAGTGGCAGGTCATCGCCGGCCATGACCAACTCGTTGTGCTTGGTTACCGAGCGAGTGATGCCGACGGTGTCACATTCCTGGAATGCGTCGGTACCGATGGCGGTGGTGCCGACCTGGCCGGTGATGCCGACCATCGGGATCGAGTCCATGTAGGCATCCATCAACGGGGTCACCAGATTGGTGGCCGCCGGACCGGAGGTCACCATTGCGACCCCGGGTCGACCGGTGACATGGGCATAGCCCTCGGCCATATGGCCCGCACCCTGTTCATGGCGGACCAGCACGTGGCGGATCGAGGACTCCAACAACGGGTCATAGGCCGGCAGGATGCAGCCGCCTGGGAGACCGAAGATCACCTCGACCCGTTCCTTCTCCAGCGCTTTGATCAGTGCCTGTGCACCGGTCATCTTGGTGCCGTCGGGGATATCCATTGCCTGTCCTGTCCTGTCTGAAGTACTCGGATGGTCGTGTTGATGTGATGGTTCATCTGCGGGGCTCGGCGCCGTCAGGGATCCATTCTGGGCCGAAAATGAAAACAACCTCCCTTGTGGGGAGGTTGTGAGCGCGCGTCTGGTATGTCCAGGCGCGCGCTACGAGATGCGTACTACCGTCAGGGTTGGGCGGAAATCCAGTGAACGCATCGCCACAAGTGTGCCATGGCGCCGAGCCACTCGCAACCGTGGTTTCCAATCATGACCCCCGACCATGACCCCCGACCATGACCCCTGACCATGACACAGCACCACGACGCAGCGTCACGCACCGATGGGTAACATGGCTCCATGCCCGCCCCCGGAGAACATCATCCGGCGTTCGAGGAGTACTGCGAGTGCATCTTCGAACTCGATGAAGATGACGTCGAAGTCATCCAGGCGCGCATCGCCGAACGACTCCAGGTGAGCAGGCCGGCGGTCTCAGAGATGATCCGCCGGCTCGAGTCCGAGGGCCTCATCGTCAACGACGGGACCATCACCCTCACCGCATCCGGACGCGAACTCGCCGAGCGCGTTGTGCGGCGCCACCGGATCGCCGAACGCTTCTTGACCGATGTCTTGCAGTTGTCTTGGGCCGAGGCCCACCACGAGGCCGGCAAATGGGAACACATCATGAGCCAGTCGGTGGAAGAGGCCATGGACCGCATGCTCGGCAGCCCGACCACCTGTCCGCACGGCAACCCGATTCCGGGATCGGATTACGAGAATCCGGACTCCAAGCCACTCGCCACACTCGCAGTCGGATCGAACTTCACCGTCTCACGGATCCCCGAAGAACTCGAGTTCACCCCCGGCCTGCTCGAGTTCCTCGAATCAGCCGCCATTCAGCCCGGCCGCGCTGGCACCATCACCGCCGCATCACCCGACGGCACACTCACCGTTGAGATCGACGGCCGCCATATCGGTGTCGGGTCCTTCGCCAGCGAGCGGATCCTCGTCACCAACTGAGATGACCGACGTCGGGTCGCCTCATCGCTCGGCACGCTCGAGGCACTCGACCACGCAACGGTGGCGCGTCGCAACAGCAGTGTCGGTCATGGCGGTCGGCACAGTGACCGTCTCGGTCAGCTGCGGCGAGACGATCGATCTGGCCACGACCACGACCACTTCGATCATCGGCACCACCATCGCCGTGGCACCGGATGCTCCCAGCGTCGACGATGTCCTCACCGGCGATCTGGAGACGGCCTCGCTCACCGAACTCATCGACGCACTGGTCGTCAACTTCCAAGGTCTCGACGATGACGCCGCCGTGGGCGACCGCAGTCGACTCGACGACATCCTCTCGCTGTGGGCGGTGCTTGAGACACGCCTGATCGACGAGCGACCCGGACTTCACCACGGTTTCACCCAGGCCGTCGACCTCGCCACACTCGCTGTCGAGCGGCGCCGCCCCGCGGATGCCACCAAGGCTCAACGGATCGCGCTCGAGATGCGCGCCAGCGCTGCCGGCTGAGCGGTGCGTGACCGATTCAGTCCGGCTGCAGCGCCGAGGGCAGCTCCTCGGCGTGCACGATGCTGAGACGCTGCGTGGCTCGGGTCAGCGCCACATACAACAGCCGCAGACCGTGGGTATGACTGCGCACGACGTCGGCCGGCTCAACCAGCACCACACCGTCGATCTCGAGCCCCTTGACCACACCGGTCGGCACCACGGTGATCGATCGATCCAGTCCAGCGGCGCGTGCTGAGCCGTAGTCGACACCGGCTGCATCGAGACGTGCCGACACCTCCTCCACGAGTTCCTCGGGAACTACGACCGCAACCGTCGGCACCTCAGCGGCCATGGCGCGGACCGCCTCCACCACCGCATCACCCAAGTCATCGGCGCGCTGGATCCGCGGCGGCGCATCACCGACACGGATCGAATTCGGCGGGCGCAACTGTGGTGTCGCCGCCATCATCACCGCAACAGCGAGATCCATGATCTGGGCTGGGATCCGATAGCCGACCGACAACCCGACGATACGCGGCGGCCGGCGATCGGGCAGATGTGCGAGCACATCATCCCAATCGTCGGGAGCGAGCGGCCCGGTGGCCTGTGCGATGTCTCCAACGATGGTCATCGACCCGTTCAGCGATCGACGCGTCAGCATCCGCAACTGCATCGGCGTCAGGTCCTGGACCTCGTCGACGACGATATGACCGAAGGTGCGGATCTCGTCGGCCTCATCGGGTCTGCCCTTCGGTCCGAGTCGCGGCCCGAGCAGCTCACGGGCTTCATCCAAGAGCGCGACATCATCGAGTGACCAGATCACGTCATCGACATGGGCGCTGCGCTCGCGCCAGAGCAGGGTCGGGTCGTCGATGAGGCCCTCTCCGGCGAGGCGGAGCAGGGCCGCGGAACCGAACAGGTCATGGAGCAGATCGGCTGGAGTCAGCACCGGCCACATGCGCTCGAGGATCTCGCGCACCACGGGATCACGACGGACCTCGGAGCGCACCTCAGCCCCGCTGACATCACCGGCACGCCATGACGAGGCCAACGTCGCCCACAGTTCGGCCTCCACGAGGCGTCGCCCGGCGTTATGGTGACGGGCGCGCCGACGGGCCGTCTTGACGATCCGGATGCTCTCTTCCACACTGACGCGGACGAATCCGTGCCGGAACGGGATCTTGGCTTCGATGCGCAGCGGTCGCTCACGATGCGAGATCGCCCGGGCGATGACCTTGGCCATCACCGCATCACCCTTGCAGCGCGCCACCGCATCGGGATCATGACCGCCGAAGGCCACATCTGGGACCAGATCGGCGAGCACCGCCTGATGGACCCCGGCCTCACCCAATGACGGCAGGACCCGCTCGATATAGCGCAGGAAGACCCGGTTCGGCCCGATGACGAGGACGCCCTGGTCCTCGAGTGGGAACCGGTGGGTGTAGAGCAAGTAAGCGGCGCGGTGCAGCGCGACCACCGTCTTGCCGGTTCCCGGGCCACCCTGGACCACGAGCACACCGGCCTGGGGAGCCCGAATGATCTCGTCCTGTTCAGCCTGGATGGTGGCGACGATGTCGCCGAGCGAACCGGTGCGGGCCCGCTCGAGAGATGCCAGCAGCGTCGAATGGCCGCGCAGTGCCCGACCATCGAGACCCTCATCATGTCCGATGCCGAGATGTCCCTCACCGAACAGTTCGTCCTCGAGCGCCAGCACCCGGCGACCCTCGACGACGAAATGGCGTCGGCGGGCGATGCCCATCGGATCACGGCCAGTCGCCCGATAGAACGGCTCGGCCACCGGGGCACGCCAGTCGACCACAACCGGCTCAGAACGCTCATCAGCCACAGCGAGTCGACCGATATGGAACGATTCAGTGCCATCGACCGGCACCGCATCAGCACCGATTGGAGCGCCCTGACCGGCGGCCTCGGTCACGATCCGATCGATCCGGCCGAACACGAGCGCCGCATCGCCGATATCGAGTTCGGTGAGCCGACGAATCAGGTTCTCATCGAAGGCATTGCGCTCAAAACGCGCCTGCATGGTGCCTCCGAGGTCAGCCTCGGTGAGGTCCCGCAACTGCCACGCGGCTTCACGGGTCCGTTCCAGGCAGTCATAGGCATGATCGACATAGGCCTGTTCTGCGGCGAGTTCAGGATGTTGCTGGCTCATTTCGGGTAGTTGAGTGATGCTATCGGCCCACTCCGCCAACCACGGTGGGCTCCGCCGACACATGAACGCGACCTCTGATGAGGCCCGATCCACCAGCGATAGCGTCAGAGGCGATGGCGTTGCAGACCGACTCCCCGTTCCTGGCCGCAGCCACCGGTCGGCGCGTCCGGCACACCCCGGTCTGGTTCATGCGTCAGGCGGGCCGGAGCCTGCCCGAGTATCGGGCGATCCGCGGTGAGGGATCGATCCTCGAGGCCATCACGCGGCCCGAGGTGGCCGCCGAGATCACCCTGCAGCCCTACCGTCGCTATGGCGTGGACGCCGCGGTGCTGTTCAGCGACATCGTCGTGCCAGCCCATGCCGTCGGGTTCGGCATCGACGTCGCCCCCGGCACCGGCCCGGTGGCCGAACGGCCGCTGCGCAGCGCGGCGGATCTCGACCGGCTGCGATCGCTGCAGGCCGAGGACGTCGACTATGTGGCTCGCACGGTCGAGTTGGTGGTGGCTGAACTCCCCGCCGAGGTCCCGGTCCTCGCTTTCGCCGGTGCACCGTTCACGATCGCGAGCTATCTCATCGAGGGCCGCCCCTCGCGCACCTATCAGCACACCAAGGCGTTGATGCACTCCGATGAGGTGCTCTGGCATCGGCTGATGGAACACCTGGCTGCGATGTCGCTGGAGTTCATCGACATCCAACTCCGCCACGGCGCCCGGGCGTTCCAATTGTTCGACTCATGGGCCGGCGCGCTCAGCGATGCCGATTATCGCCGCTTCGTGGCGCCCCATACCCGGACGGTCTTCGATGAACTCGCCGTTCGACACCCCGACGTCGCCGGCATCGGGTTCGGGATCGGCTGCGATCACCTGCTCGAGGCGATGCATGAGGCGATGACTGCGATACCGGGCCGGCCGGTGGTGATGGGCCTCGACTGGCGAACGCCGATCGCGGCGGCGCGCCGTCGACTCGGCCCGGATCTGGTGGTCCAAGGGAACCTGGATCCAGCCCTCGTGCTGGCCGGAACCGAGGTCGCTCTCGCCGGAGCCGAAGCGGTGCTGGCCGATAACGACAGCCACCCGGGCCATATCTTCAACCTCGGCCACGGGGTGCAACCCGACACCGATCCCGAGGTACTCGCCGCCGTCGTCGAACTGGTACACGAAAGGACCGCACCATGACCGAAACCGAGACCACCACCGGGACCGTCCCGACCGTCGCCGTGCTGCTGATGGCATACGGCACCCCGCGGCACCCCGATGAGATCGAGGAGTACTACACCGATATCCGTCGTGGCCGGCCGCCGACACCCGAGGCCCTCGCCGAACTCGTCGAACGCTATGAGGCGATCGGCGGGATCTCGCCATTGGCCGAACTCACCGAGGCCCAGCGCGATGCATTGCAGGCGGCCCTCGACCAACGTTCGCCTGGAACGTACTGGGTGACCCTCGGACTCAAACATGCCGAACCGATGATCGAGACCGCCGTGGCAGACATCGCCGAGCGCGGCCTCGATCGCATCATCGGACTGGTCCTCGCCCCGCACTTCTCCAGCTATTCGATCGGCCAATACCTCGGCCGGGCCCGCACCGCCGCCGAACCCCATTCGATCACCGTGGACGGTGTCGAGTCCTGGGCCACCGAAGACGCGTTCGTGGACTTCTTGGCCGACGACCTGCGCGCCCGTCTCGAGTCGGCACCACCCAACACCAAGGTCCTGTTCACCGCGCATTCACTCCCCCAGCGGATCATCGACGGCGGGGATCCGTATCCCGATGAACTGCGCTCGACCGCCATGGCCGTCGCCGAACGCCTCGGACTCGACGAATGGTCGGACTGGTCAATCGCCTGGCAGAGCGCCGGTCGCACACCGGAACCATGGATCGGGCCCGACATCTTGGACGTCATCGATGATCTCGCATCATCTGAGGCTGCCGACGGAGTGATCATCAGTGCCTGCGGATTCGTCGCCGACCACCTCGAGGTGCTCTACGACCTCGACATCGAGGCGCGCCAGCACGCCGAGGAACGCGGTCTGGCCTTCGACCGGACCGCCTGTGTGAACGATGACGCGGCGGTGATCGGCGCACTTGCCGACCGAGTGATCGAACTGCACCGAAACGGCTGAGCCATGCCCGCTGCCGATCTGCAGAGCACCATCGTCATCGGTGCTGGCATCACCGGCCTGGCGGCGGCTCATCACCTGCTGGCAGCCGGGATCAGCGAGGTCACGGTGCTCGAATCCGCCGATCGCATCGGCGGCAATATCGCCACATCACCGTTCCACGGTGTCAGCGCCGTCGATGAGGGTGCCGATGCGTTCCTGGCGCGTATCCCGACCGCAGTCGGCCTTGCCGGTCGCGTCGGACTCGGCGAGGATCTGGTGTCGCCGACCTCAGCGCGCGCTGCGGTGTGGTACCCGCGCGGTTCCCAGACACTGCATCCGATCCCTGATGGTCTCCTGCTCGGGGTCCCCACCGATCTGCGTCCTTTCGCCGCATCGCGCCTGCTCTCAGCGCGCGCCAAGGCTCGCGCTGCACTCGAACCATTGCTCGGCCGCACCTCCACGGCGACGGACTCCCTCGGCGCCTACAGCCGCGCCCGGCTCGGCGACGAGGTGCATGAGCGGCTCGTCGATGCGCTTATCGGAAGCATCTACGCTGCTGACACCGATGCGATGAGCCTGCGCGCCGTCCCACAGCTGGCCGCGCTCGCCAACTCCTCGCGCAGCCTGATCCTCGGCGGCCGCCGAGCGCGACGCGCCGCGACCGCGTCGACCGGCCCGATCTTCGCCACCCCATTGGGTGGTGTGGGCGCCCTGGTCGATGCCGTTGCGAACGATGTCCGCAGCGCCGGTGGGCAGATCCACACCGGGGTCGCAGTCGAGACCATCGAACGCAGCGGTGATCGCTGGTCGGTCGACGGACGACTCGCCGATCGGGTATTGCTCGCCTGTCCGGCGGGCGCCGCGGCCTCGATCCTGGCTGCGGCTGGACCTGAGGCGTCTGCACTCCTCGGTCGGGCCGAGACCGCCGGGGTCACCATCGTGACGGTCGCCGTCGATGGGATGCGGTGGCCTGAGCGCCTGCACGGTCGCAGCGGCTATCTGGTTCCCAAACCGGTCCAACGACTCGTGACTGCGGTCTCGTTCGGTTCGCAGAAATGGGCCCATTGGAACACTCCCGACGCGAGTCAGATCCTACGCATCTCTCTCGGCCGCGACGGCGCCAGCGTCGAGCATCTCGACGATGACACGATCCTCAACACCGCCATCGGTGAGGTCAACGACCATCTCGGTCTCGATCTCGAGCCGCTCGCAGTGCGTATCACCCGCTGGCCGACAGCCTTCCCGCAATACCGTCCGCACCATCACGAGTGGGTGGCGGCGATCGATGCCGCCCTGCCCGCTGGGCTCGCGGTCATCGGAGCCAGCTATCGCGGAATCGGCATCCCAGCCTGTGTGGGCGATGCCCAACGCGCCGTCGGCATCCTGACGGTCTGACGTCGTCGGCGACTGAACGAATATCGAATCCGCGGCAATGATGAGATTGGCACCAGCCGAGCCGAAGGTGCTGCCAGAATGACATCGATGGCGAACCACCCCTCGCGAGCCACACGCTCCACCGTGATCACCGCTGCCTTCGTGGCCGGCGCCGTGCTACTGAGCGCCTGTGGGGCGGCCGCGCAGAGCGCCACCACCGATGTGCCGACCACCACAACGGCGACCACCACGACCACCACGACCACGACCACGACGACCACGACCACCACGACCACCACGACGACCACTCTGCCGACTCCGATCCCGGTGCCGGCCGATGAGTACGGCGAGGAACCACTCGTGGAGTTCGGACGGATCGAGATCCCGGCGATCGATGTCGACTCGACGCTGTATCAGGGGATCCGACTGACCACCCTCGACATCGGCCCGGGCCACTGGCCCGGCAGCGCGGAGCCGGGACGACTCGGCAATACCGCCGTCGCCGGCCACCGCACCGCCCACAACCGGGTCTTCCGCAACCTCGATCGCCTCGAAGCCGGTGACGAGATCATCTACCACATGCCCGATGGTGTCCACGTCTACGCGGTGCGCGATGTGATGGTGGTGACCCCCGAATCGCTGTGGATCATCGAGTCCTCACCCGAGGCGATCACCACCCTGTTCGCCTGCCACCCGCCCGGTTCGGTGTCTGAACGCATTGTCGTCTTCGCCGATCTGGTGTCTGAATTGACGGCCGGCGATCTCACCGCCACCGGCGCCGACATGGACCTCGATCCATGGCTCGATGCCGGAGCCGATGACGACTGAGTTCCCATGAGAGCTGTGTGGGCTGCCGCAGCGCTGGCGCTCGGAGCCGGCGCCTCACTGGCCTTCGCCATGCCGCCATGGGGTTGGTGGCCGCTTGCCTTCATCGCTGCCGCATTGCTCGAGATCGCCATCGGCCAACGATCATCGAGCCGACAACGCTTCGGCATCGGGTTCGCGTTCGGCCTCGGATGGATGGCGATGGGCCTCGGCTGGATGTGGTTCCTGACCGCCCCCGGCTATCTCGTGGCCACCGCGTTGTTCGCTGTGATGTACGCGTTCGCCGTCGCCATTGGACCGGCCGGGCCATGGCGGGTGATCGCCCGACCCGCAGCGCTGGCACTGGTCGAAGCGGTCCGCTTCGCTTTCCCCTTCGGCGGTGTGCCACTGGCCAGTGTGGCGATCTCACAGGTCGGCGGCCCGATCGCTGCGGTGGTGCGCATCATCGGACCGATCGGACTCGCGTGGGTGGTGCTACAGATCGGGACCGCACTCGGGGCT
>SKFX01000172.1 GCA_007117775.1 Ilumatobacteraceae bacterium | reverse complement strand
TCGTCGGTCATCACCTTGAGACGGCGTTTCTTGGTCAGCTCCTCGTGGTGCTCCTCATCGCGTGCACGATTCGTCTCGGCGATCCAGTACTCCAACGAGCGGACCAGGTCCTCATAGCTCTGACTCCGGGCCCACCCAACCAACATCTCCTCGTTCGCACGGAATATGAACTCACCAACCCGGGGCCGTGTCCGAATCAACAGATCCACGAACGAGGTGGTCAACTCTGCGTTCATGAACGCGGCGCGTGTCCACGGCATCCAACGCAGCGCCCGAGCCCGCCAGATCGTCTCCTTGGCGACATTCGGTGAGCACCGCACCTCCCTGACGAGACGTGCCGAGGCCGACCGGGACCCGTCGCTGTGCCAACGCTCGTAGAGATCCCAGGGACTCATGACACCGACGAGGGCAGCGTCGAGCAACGAACGCACCTCCCAGAGGTCGATCATGGCGAAATCGAGGGCGCCGAAGTGCACCGCCGCCATCTCATCGGCGCCCTCCTCAGTGGCACTCCCTTCGATGCGACGATCGAGGTCATCGCATGCCGACAGCAACTCCGACATCGCCCGCTGGATGCGAACGACTGCGAGGTTGATCGAGTCGACTTCAGACGGATCCACGAAGGGGCTGGTCGCGTCCCCGGCGGCATCCTCGGACGCCTGCTCGTGCTCGGACTCGATGCCCACGCCGCCGGTCCTGCCCCAGAGTTCGAAATCGAACATGCACTCATCATATCGAACAGGTGTTCGATATGCAACCCCGAAATCAAGCAGTCACCGAAACGATGCTGCGAGGAGTGCCAGACCCTCGTCGAGACCGATGCGCGGTCGCCACTCGAGATCGGCATGGGTGGCCCGCAGATCGAACCAGTGCGCCGTCGCCAGTTGATCGACCACGAAGCGGGTCAGCGGCGGTTCGCTCGAGCGCAGCCTCGGCCAGACCCGCTCGACCACTCCACCCACCACTCGGGCCGGAGCCGGCGCCACGTTCACCGGTCGCGGATCGAGTCCGGCCGCCCGACAGATGCCGACCAGAAGATCGCGGATCGGCCGCGGCTCACCGTTGGCCACCACATAGGCGCGACCCGACACCACCGAGTTCGGTGCGACAGCATCGAGGCCGGCGATGATCGCATCGGCGGCGTTGTCCAAATACGTGGTGTCGACGAGTGCCGTTCCCCCACCGATCAACGGCAGGCGACCGCCGCGGGCACGCTCGACGATGCGGCCGACGAGTTGGCGATCACCCGGGCCCCACACCAAATGGGGACGCAACGCCACCACACCGAGACCCGAGTCGGCAGCATCGAGCGCGAGCAACTCACCGTGGGCCTTGGTCTCTGAATAGTGCTCGCCGTGGCGCCGTCCGGTGTGCGCCACACCGGCGGGTTCACCGACGAGTGAGTCTCCGAGGTGCGCGACCGACGGCGTCGAGATGTGCACCATCCGACGCACACCCCCGTCACGGACGGCATCGATGACGTTGCGGGTGCCGTCGATGTTCACTGACGCGAACTCGTCGTAGCCGCCGACCACGCCGACGAGCGCGGCGCCGTGGATCACGGCGTCACATCCGTCGACCGCAGCGCGCACCGCTGCAACGTCTCGGATATCACCGAGATGTTGGACGACACCGAGTTCGTCGAAGCCGTCGACGCGGCGTCGCTGCAGGACGCGCACCTGATCACCGCGCGCTGCGAGCGACCGGACCACGAGGCCCAGCAGCGCACTGCCGGCACCGGTCACCAGCACCTGCATCTGATCACCCCCGTCCCGAAAGCAGCGCCGCTGCCTGTTCGGCCAACAGCGTTCGGTCGATCTTGGAGTTGTGGCGGACATCGACGGGGAACGGACCGAGCTCAAGCACCGCGGCGATCGGCGGGGCACCCGGGACCCGCTCTGCGACCGCAGTGCGTACCTCGGCGACGATGTCGAGTGGCGCCAGGCGCAGTGAACGACGACGCGTCGCTTCGACGAGGACGACCAGTTGTTGGATTCCGACCGGGCCGACACCGACCGCTGCTGCGCGACGGACCGAACCGCACGACTCGGCCGCCAACTCGATCGGCACCGGTGTCACCACACCGGAATCGGTGTGGATGGCATGCACGACACGTCCCTCGATCCACAGCCGACCGGAGTCATCGAGGTGGCCGAGATCACCTGAACGGTGCCAGATCCGGCCATCGTCATCGATGAGGCGTGCCCGCCGTTCGGTATCGGCCAGACGGTCATAGCCCGCCGAGCACCACGGCGCCGAAATCACGACCTCACCATCGTCGATTCGCACCGAGGTCCCCGGCACCGGCATCCCGACACATACACCTCGACCCGACGCGTCGACGTCGCGCAGCACCGCGAGATCGATATCGGCGACGGGCAGCACCTCGGTCATGCCATAGGGGGTGTGCAGGCGCGCGGACGGCACCAGCCCGGCCACCGACTCGAGGAGCGGGACCGGGATCGGCGCACCGGCCGACATCACCGTACGAACCCGCCCCAGCGCACCCAGCGGGGCCCGGTCAGCTGCCGCGGCGGTAGCGACGACATTGGCCAGTGCCGCCGGGGACGCGAAGACCATCGTCGCGTCGATCTCGGCACAGGCGGCGCCGAGAGCGTCCGCGGTCAGCGTCGCCGGGGCGGTGACATCGACATCGGGGATCGCTGTCGGGATGGCGAGGGCTGGGCCGAACAGCGAGAACGGAGCGAACGCCGCCACGAGGCGGTCATCGGAACCGATGCCGTACAGCGCGCGCAGTGCGTCGCGTTGGGCGCCGAGCTGGCGATGGGTGTAGCGCACCCCCTTGGCCGGTCCGGTGGCACCCGAGGTGAACAGCACTGCGGCTGGATCATCGAGGCTGGGTTCCTCACCGAGCGATCCGCCCGAACCGGTGAGCGAGCCCACCCCGATCAGTTCTGCACCGGGCGCCCATCGCAGCAGCCGCGCTGCCAGCAGGCCGTGGCGGATGCCGACCACCGCGTCGACGCGGGCACTGCGCACTGCCGCGCCGAGACCGCGCCGACCGAGGCCGCGGTCTGCGATCACCGTCACCGCCCCGATCCGCCAACATGCGTACACCACCGCCACCAGGTCGATCCCGGGCGGGA
>SKFX01000092.1 GCA_007117775.1 Ilumatobacteraceae bacterium | reverse complement strand
GCCATCGGCCCCGATGCTGCGATCTGTTCAGCGAAGCGATGGGCCTGGATCCAGCCGGTGTCGTCGAGATCGGGATCGGGGTCGCGATCCCAACCGGCACTGGCGCGGCCGTGTCGGACCAGATGGACCCTGACCGGGCCTGAGACCATCACGCCGCCCCGAACAACCAGTGCTGGTGCGGTGGGCCTGCGACCGGCTCCACACCGCGTTCGATGAACCATTCGCGCCCGAACGCCCGCGCGAACATCTCGGCCGGCATCGACAAGAAGAACGACGAGTCCTCCACCTGACTTGCATGACATGCCAGCGCAGCACGTTTGGCGTCGAGATGGGCTGCCACGTCGATCTCATGGCTGATCTCGTCCTCGGGCATCCCCATTGGATTGCCATCATCGGCGGGGGCATGCGGATCGAACCCCTCCCCACTGCCGTTCGGGCCCTCATCGGGGCCGACGTCGGCGAACTCGGCCATCAGGCGCGCCATCTCATCGCGGTTCATCGTCGCCTCGAACACCCGTAGGCCCGCAACGCGGTCCGCGAGCAGCTGCTCGGCGCGCACCCCGATGCGATGCACCCCGATATGGTCGGGATGGCCGTAGTTGCCGTGCCAGTCGTAGATGACGAGCACATCGGCGCGTTCGGCCTCGACGATCTCAGCCAATCGGGCCGCAGCGGTGTCGACATCGGCTCGATGGAGGCTGTTGGGATGGTCGTTGTCGGCCCAACCGGTCATCCCCGAATCGCGGTAGCCGAGCCAATGGATGGTGTCGATGCCGAGCAGTTGTGCTGAGCATTCGGTCTCGCGGCGGCGCCGATCGACGAGGCTCTCTCCGTCGGCGAGATCATCGGGCACCTCACCGCAGGCCCCGTCGGTGGCAACGATGAGCACGACGCGATGGCCCTCGGCGCGAGCACGCGCCATGGTGCCACCGGTCAGGATCGCCTCATCATCGGGATGGGCATGCACGAACGCCAACGTCGCCATCAGGCCTGCCGGACCGCGCCGGTATCGATCAGCTCATCGACCCGGGCCGGATCGAGACCCCAGTCGATGAGCACCTGGCGCGAATGCTGGCCCGGATGCGCTGGCGGTGCCTGGATCTCGGCGCGGGACCGGTCGAACCGAGGTGCCGGTGCGGGTTGGGTCACACCGGCGTACTCGACGAAGGTGCCGCGCGCCACATTATGGGGGTGCTCGGCGGCCTCTGACATCGTCAGCACCGGAGCGAAACAGACATCGGTTCCCTCCATGACCTCGCACCATTCGGCTCGGGTGCGGGTCGCGAAGACCTCGGCGAGGCGCTCTTTGAGATGTGGCCAACGCGACGCATCCATCTGTGCGGTGAACTCCTCGTCGCCGCTGAGGCCGGTCAATTCGAGCAATTGTGCGTAGAACTGCGGCTCGATCGACCCGATCGACACATAGTCACCATCACTGCAGCGATACACATCGTAGAAATGGGCACCGGTGTCGAGCAGATTGGCGCCGCGGGCACGCTCATCGAACAGCCCGGCTGACGAGAACGCCCAGAACATCGACATCAGCACCGCTGAGCCGTCGACCATCGCCGCGTCCACCACCTGGCCGCGACCGCTGCGCTGGGCCTCCAAGAGCGCGCACACCACACCGAACGCGAGCATCATCCCACCGCCGCCGAAGTCACCGACCATGTTCAACGGCGGTGTCGGCGGCTGATCGGCCCGGCCGAAATGCGCCAGTGCACCGGCGAGCGCGATGTAGTTGATGTCATGGCCCGCGGCATCGGCATAGGGGCCCTGTTGACCCCAACCGGTCATCCGCCCGAAGACCAGACGCTCATTGCGACCGAGACAGACCTCAGGTCCCACGCCGAGGCGTTCCATCACCCCGGGACGGAACCCCTCGATGAGCGCATCGGCGGACTCGACGAGATCGAGCAACACCGCGACACCGGCGGGGTCCTTCAGGTCGAGTGCGAGATTCCGCCGGCCACGCAACAAGATGTCGAAATGCGCGGTATCGGGCGCCGGGCCCCGAACCGCTGAGGCCCGCTCGACGCGGATCACCTCAGCACCCATATCGGCCAACATCATCGCCGCGAAGGGACCGGGGCCGATCCCGGCGATCTCGATGATGCGATACCCGCTCAACGGACCTGACATCTCATCTCCTCATCTGATCTGCTCATCTCATCTGCGCTCAGTTGACCAGAGCACACGGCCGCGATGGCGCGACCACCCGTCTCGTATGGAACCGCTGCACTCAGCTGTGCAGCCGACCGTGCGCGATGACGGCGCCCACGATCTGCGGCCAGAGGGCCTCGGGCATGTCATGGCCCATATCGGCGAGCACCAACAGGTCGGCTCCCGGGATCGCCTCGGCGGTCGCAATCCCACCGCTGACATCGATCAATGTGTCATCGCGACCGTGGATGACCAACGTCGGCACCTCGACGGTGCGCAGCGCCTCGGTGCGATCGCCGCTCGCGAAGATGGCCGCGAGCTGACGCGGCGCACCCTCTGGATAGAACGCCCGGTCGTAGGCCCGCGCCGCGTTGGTGCGAATGAGCTCAGCGTCGCGATAGCGCTTGGATCCGAACACCAGCGATGAGGTGGAGGCCTCGATATAGCCGTCGCGATCGGTCGGCGGTGGGGTCAGCAGTGCAGCACGGGCCTCATCGGTGGCGGCTCCGACGGCGCGATCGCCGGTCGTGCTCATCACCGACACCACAC
This sequence comes from Ilumatobacteraceae bacterium, assembly GCA_007117775.1. Lineage (GTDB taxonomy): Bacteria > Actinomycetota > Acidimicrobiia > Acidimicrobiales > Ilumatobacteraceae > CSBr16-110. The sequence continues at coordinate 404 of SKFX01000092.1, read as the reverse complement.
TGGCGAGTCGCTCGGGGTGTTCGATCGCCATGGTCTGCACGATCATCCCACCCATCGACGCTCCCATCACATGGGCGCGTTGCACCCCGAGGTGATCGAGCAGGCTGATCGCGTCAGCGGCCATATCGCTCAACAGATACGGTACGTCGGGCATCGGCGCACCGCCGAGCACGGCTCCCATCACCTCACCGATGTCGACCTCGACACCGTCGAGATGGGTCGACAGACCGCAGTCGCGGTTGTCGAAGCGGACGACGTGGAATCCGGCATCGGCGAACAGCTCACAGAACCGCTCCTGCCAGAGGATCAGCTGAGCGCCGAAGCCCATCACCAACAGCAGCGTCGGATCACCGGCATCGCCGAAGGTCTCGTATTCGAGTTCGATCCCGCTGGTCAGCTGTGCT
>SKFX01000055.1 GCA_007117775.1 Ilumatobacteraceae bacterium | reverse complement strand
CGATGGTCGTGGTGTTATCGGTGCTGTTGGCGATGTTCGGTGCCGGCTTCGCGTTGGCGCTCAGCGTGCTGTCGGTGTACTTCCGCGATATGAGCTATCTGTGGGGCATCGTGATGCAGGCGTGGTTCTTCGCCACCCCGATCGTGTACCCGCCGTCGCTGGCACAAGACGCGCTCCCCGAATGGGCGTACAACCTGTTGTCACTGAACCCGATGGCGCGCTTCGTCGGCGCCTATCGCGACATGCTGTACGGGGCGGGCGCACCGGACTGGTCGACCATCGCCGGCCTCGCGATCACCAGCGCGGTGGTGCTTGCGCTCGGGTGGGCGCTGTTCATCAAGCTGTCGCGCCGGCTCCCCGAAGAGGTCTGACACCCAGCACAGCCGGTGTGCCTGCAGTGCTCAGCGGTCCGATTCCGCACCGAGATGGCGCAGTTTCCAACGAGCGGCGCGGTCGCGGTTCCAGTTGCTGATCGTCTGGTCGGCATGGGCGCGGTAGTACGCCTCGTCCTCGCTGAGATGCTCCGGATCCACATACCAGGCCAAGTGCCGCGCCACGTACTCACCGCCGGTGCGCGCCGCATGATTGTCCTCATGGCGGCGCAATCCGGCCCGGTAGAGCGCGAAGGTGGTGTCGAGATCGGCGCGATACAGACCCGGTTCCATCTCCTCGACCCAGAACCGGCCCTCCCAGTCGCGCACTTCGGCCGCCAGCGGATAGTGCTCGGGCAGATCGTCGATGACGAGACCGAACCCGACCTTGTGCAGACCCGGGTGACGTTCGAGCACCGCAGCGAAATGGTCGATGGCATCGAGGGGACACTGCTCGACGGGGACCACATCGGGGTCGGTGACCACGAAGGGACGATCGAAGGCTTCGCGCTGGACCACCCCGGCCAGCCACGGCGAACGATGGCCGAGATTGCGGCCGAGTCGGACCACCCGATGCGGTGTCGTGTCCAGATAGTCGACCAGTGGGCCGTAGGTGGAGTCGTTGTCGATCAGCCAGATCTCCTCCTGGCCGGCGCGCTCGAGCCAGGCGATGAGCTGTGCGAGCACCTCGAGTCGGTCGCGCACCGGAATGAAGATCGGATACTGGGCCATCAGACGGTCCCCTCGCCGCCCGATCGCACCCGACCGATCAACGCCTTGGCGCGGCCGCCGAGACGTCGCAGCGGTGCCGTGGCGCGCAGAGTGCGCGAGTTCGCGATCGCCGCGTGGGCGTCATCGAGCTGTCGTTGCACACTCTGCAGTCGGCGCTCGGCTTCGGCGTGATCGTAGATGGCGTCCTCGGCCAGGCGGGTGAGGATCACGATCTTGTCGCGCAATGCCGAGTTCTCGGCATCGAGGTGGTCCACCACCTCGATCAACTCGCGCACCGCCTCGTCACCGGTCGACACCTCGAACTCCGGTCCCGTCGCTCCCTTGGCCGTCATTCCGACCGACGCAGATGCGTAACTCGGCCGCCGCACGCAATCCGTGGCACAGCACACCGCAGCCGATATGACATTGTCTGCATGTGGTGAACACTACTCAGCGAACGCTCATCCGAGCGCAGCCTTTGCCGATGGCGATGCTGATCCTGACCATCTTGGCCACGACCAAAGGACCCCTCTACCACCTCCGGGTCCAGTTCTCATCCGTGCCGCTGGGGGGCGACTTCATCGATGATCGCCTGGTCCAAGGAGCGTTCCTCGCGCTCTACGGCGGCCTCATAGCGGTGGCCTGGCCAGCGCGTCACCGAGTGATCGAGCGAGCAACACCGCTCCTCATGACCCAGGCGATGTTCCTGCTGGTCTTGTTGCTGTCGGCCTTCTGGTCGATCGCACCCGGCCGCACCGTCGAGCAGGTCGTGATGCTCATCGCTGGCACCTCAGCATTCGCCTTGGCTGCGGGGCACTTCAGCGGGCGCCAGATGCTCTTCGGGTTCTGGTTCGCCATGCAGCTCGGGATGGCGCTCAGCCTCTTCGCCCGGTGGCAGCAGTGGGTGCTGTCAGTCGACCAACGAGGAAACCTCGTCGGTGTCTATTTCAATCGGAATTCGCTCGGGGCGGTGGCGACGGCAGGGGTCTTGACCACGATCGCGCTGCTGTACGTGCGCGGCTCAGATCGTCGCCGACCCGAACCGGGTGTGATGCCGGTCAGTCGAGCGGAGATCGCCGCGATCGGCATCGCAGGCATTCTCAACGCCGCAGTGTGGTGGTGGTCGAACTCGCTCACGCCGGCGATGGCACTCCTGCTGGCCATCTGGGCCGGAGGTCTTGCGGCAACAGCGATGGCGTCGGGTCGATATCGAGCACTGCGACGCAGTGCCGCATCGGTCCTGGGGGTGCTCACGCTGATCGCACTGGTCGCGTCGGTGGCGGCACGCTCACTGTTCGCAGGACTGATCGGACGTTCACCGACCTACACCGGGCGGACACTGATCTGGGCCGAGGTGATCGAGGCCTGGCAACGCCGGCCGTTCGGGGGGTATGGATTCATGGCGGCCTGGTTCGACCCTGATCTGCGAGCAGGTCTGGTCGCTCGGGGACGTGACGTCTATGAAGCACACAGCGGTTATCTGGAGGTGCTCGTCGGTGCCGGTGTCATCGGTGCACTCGCCTTGGGTGCCGTGCTGCTCGCGTCCATCGCCTCGATCGCGTCCGCGCTGAGGACCCGACCCGGCCCGATCACCATCTGGTTCGTCGCAGCAGCGACGTACTCCTTGAGTGCGAACCTCGGCGAGACCTACATCGGCGCCACCCTGTCCATCTGGATGCTGTTCGTCGTCGTCACCATCCAGGCACGCCTGTCGATCCCGTTGGCCGATGGGCCGACCGAGCTCACCGACACCTGACCACCGCTTCGGTGGGTGGCTCCATCGCCGTTGACGCGAACCGACCAGACACCCGTCGCTAGGGTGACGTCCATGGCCCACTCCCCCGCCGACGACACCGGCCGCGACACTGGCCGTGACACCAGTGCAGACACCGTGCTGGTCACCGGCGGCGCCGGCTACATCGGATCCCATACGGTGCGCGCCCTCACCGCCGCCGGCCGACGTGTCGTGGTGCTCGACTCATTGGAACTCGGCCGCGCCGACGCGGTCATCGACGCCGAGTTGATCGTCGGCGATATCG